>NZ_NSFW01000024.1:0-127731 GCF_002294905.1 Mesorhizobium sp. WSM4308
CGGCGCGACCTTCTCGCATGGCTGCATCAGGCTGACCAACTGGGATGCCGAGGACCTCGCCTCCATGGTGCAAAAAGGCACGAAAGTCAGCTTCAAGGACGAGATGGCGAACGCAGGCGGCGGGTAGAAGGCGAAGTCCAGCTCGGCCTTCTCGCGTCGTCCTTTGGCCTGGCAACAGCGCGGGCGACGCGCCGTAAACGAAACGCCGCTTCCGGCGTCGGAAGGCATTCGCCGCCGCGGGCGGCGCTCACGGGTGAATGAGCCGGCCGCATTTTCAGAATTATGATCAATCGTCGAGGCGCGTCGGAACCTTTCGTCCGCGATGCACTTCATTTGCATGTCCCAGAAGGTTGAACCCCCAATCCTGCCAGAGGACAGCCCCGATCGGGAGGTCAACTGCGAGGTCGCATTGGAGCCCGCATTCGAGGAACTGGTCGCTTCGTCACAAGCCCGCGGATGGACAGCCCAGGAGACGGCAACAACCCTCCTGAAAATCGCAAAAGCGCATGCGGCCCAGCTTGAGGCCGTCGTAGACACAGACGGCTTTTGGAGGCAGGGCAGGTCGATCTCGTTGGATGCAGCAGCAGACGTCTTTCGCGAGGCGATGCGGCAGACCCTCAGGCAGTACTCACTTTGGTATTTGGTCGAGGGCGCGATGCTGGTCGCAGCCGGAATTCTGGCAGTGACCTTTCCGATGATCTCGTCGATTGCCGTGGTGAACTTGCTCGGCTGGGTGCTGATCGTCAGCGGAGGCCTACAAGGCATAAGCCTGATCGGCGCGGGCCACGTGCCTCATTTCTGGCTGCAACTCATCTCCGTCATCCTTGCTGTGCTGATTGGTCTTCTCTTTCTGCGCCATCCTGGAAACGGACTGCTGACCATCACCTTGCTGCTGATCGTCTTCTTCATGATCGAGGGCATCGCGAAGGTAGTTTTCGCCCTCACCATCCGCCCCTTCCCCAACTGGGGCTGGGTCCTGGGGAGTGGGATGATCGGGATTCTTCTTTCCGTGACGCTGTGGGTCAGGATCCCGGTGACAGCCGTATGGCTGATCGGACTGCTGTTGGGGATAGAATTGATTGGTGTTGGCGCCGCGATTGCTTACCTGGCCTGGCATGTGCGGAAGAGTTGAACGCTTACCGGCTTGGCTGGTCCCAACATCTGTGAAACGTCCAGATCGGGATTTTTCTTGCTGTTGCCGGCCGCGAGACTGCAGAAATAGCCGCTGGCCAGCACCCCAGCTATCCTGGCAAAACTCACAAATGCCTGCGCCTGTTTGGTTGTCATTTGGCCGGTGATTGCGGCGGTCGCTCTTGACGCGGCGGAAATCGATTCCCAACTCATCTTTGTCGGTCGCCGTGCAAGGGGCCGACGTGTCAGGGAGCGCCAGGCTTCTTGGCGTTCCCTCGTATCTATGTTGCTCCAAGGAGGATGTAGCTATGAGAACGAACGTGGACTTTTCCCCCTTCTATCGGTCGAGCATCGGCTTTGACCGCATCTTCAACCTGCTCGAAAACGCCAGTTCGCCACAGAATGCGGACAACTGGCCGCCTTACGATATCGCCAAGCTCGGCGAAGACACCTACCGAATTGTCCTAGCGGTGGCCGGTTTCGGTGAAAACGAGCTTATGATCACGCATCAGCCGAATATGCTGGTGATCGAGGGCGCCAAGACAGAGAACGAGGAGGTCCAGTACCTCCATCATGGCCTGGCGCTGAGGCCGTTCGCGCGCCAATTCGAACTGGCCGACCATGTAACCATAGTCGGGGCGAAACTCGAAAACGGTCTGCTGATCATCGACCTCAAGAAGGAAATTCCCGAGGAGATGAAGCCGCGCCGCATCGCGATTAATGTCGAGACCGACAAAAAGGCGGCCTCCAAGCGCATTGAAAGCGCGGCGGCCTGATCTTTGGCGGTCGGCCTGCAGAAGACACCCCGTCCTGTCGTGGGTGGGATCCGGATGCGACCCATAAAACGAAAAGGAGAAGGACAAATGAGCGTACGGAACTTGATTCCCTGGAGCCGTGGCGGCAGCCAGGCACCGAGCATTTATCGCGGTGACGACATGGATCCGTTCCTGTCGTTGCACCGCAATGTCAACCGGCTATTCGACGAGGTGTTCCGCGGTTTTGACACACCTTCGGTTCTGGGCCGCGTGCCCCCTCTCAACGGGACTTGGCCAAGCGTGGAGTTCTCGGAAACCGATAAGGAAATCCGGGTGACGGCCGAAATCCCGGGCCTCGATGAGAACGACATCGAGGTCATGCTGGATGATGGTGTCCTGACGCTTCGCGGCGAGAAGAAGGCAGAGACCGAGGACAAGGATCGCCAGTTCAGCGAACGCTATTATGGGCGCTTTGAGCGGCGCTTCAGTCTCGGCCGTGAGGTTGAAGATGACAAGGTCGCGGCCGCGTTCAAGAATGGTGTGCTCACCGTGACACTGCCAAAGACCACAAAGGCGCAGGCAAACGCCAAGCGCATTGCGATCAATGGCAGCAAATGACTGTCGCGAAGGAGTGCCGGGGCTCGACTAGCCCCGGCACTCGCAGATAGCGAGATGGTCAAATGACGTCCATTGAATGCCCATCTGCTTCGGGGGTATTTCGACCGGAAGGAAAAGGATAACCATGACACGCCAAGACGTTGTCTCGGTCCTCGGGCCTGTAGACGACGTGACAATTGCGGAGATCATCGCGTCCGGTGCCTCGCTCGAGGAATTGAGAGAGGCGTGGGCCTGGGCCTTTGGTGACGAGGCGCCGATGAGCCAGGGGCGACCGCTGCCGGGAACACGGGTGGCAGCGCTAATCGACCTGATCGAGCCCGATGACGAAGGCGACGTGGCAGATCCGGCCTAGGCGCATCCGGGCATCGGTAGTTGATCAGAGATGCATGGATCGCCACGCTATTCCAGCGATTCCAAGCGCGCCGTTTAAGGTCCGAGGATGCTTGCGGACTTGGGCGGCCTCGCCCGACAACGGCGTGTCGTTGGCATGACAGTTCGCGAGGCCGTCGCTGCAAGTGTCTTGCCAGCTTCGAGCCCTTGTTCCTGAAAGACTGCGAAGACGACTACTGGCCGACGTGTAGGCGGCCCACGAGAAGGCGGAGGGGCGACCTGCACTAGCCTGTCAGTTCATTTGCAAGCAGTCAGGTCCTTCAATGCCTTGTCGGCATTGGCCTTGCTTGTATACGTCTTATTGCCGGCATCGGTCAGTTTGTGCCGTCCGGTTTTTTTTGGTCACCACCTCACTCTTCTTGGTCGCCGCATCCTTGGCTACCCAGTACTCCTCCTCCCCATGGCACTAGTGACGCGTCGACCGATGCGGCGGCGGTACGACCTGCCGCCGCAAGCGAAATCAACCGTCAATTTCTGTAGGATGGTCTGCAGCGCTAATCTTAGGCCCTGTCATCCAAGGCGGCGCCACGGGAATATCCTCAATGACACCGACCCTGCGTGCCCAAGTCGTGAATGTCTTGTGTGCCGCATCGACGGACTTTCGACCATCATATGCCGAGTAGCAAGTGTCACTCGCCGCTGCGTGAAGCAGGCCGCGCCTTTCGAGGGGCCATTCCTCAAGAAACTCTATCGCATCCATGACACAAGCGATCCTTCTGAGAGCGAAGCCATCGTCTCGTACGAAGATCGTCTGTTTGAACATTCCATCTTCCATGTGACCTCCCTTCAAACTGCGTGACAACCGATCCTGCCTCGCCTGCGTGTGGCAAGGATCTCAGTTCCGGCAAGTCGACGAGCTTGGGCGAATACCATAGCAAACAGGGCAGAGTTCGACTTGAGATCCGCCAAGCCGCCGCCGGACATAGTAAAGAGATTGGAGACACCTCTTTTAGGTTCAAGGGGTGTTGGCAACCAGACAGCCAGAACCTTCTTCAAAGCACCGTGACAACAACAAAGGGCGTCTCTCCTGTCGCGCGTTCAGGCGTTAAGTCTTTGCGGGCGTTCTCGAGCCTGCCATTCCTCGCGGTCACAGCCTACCTCGGCGCGACTGTCGTCCAGTCGGCGAAGTGCATCCATCACGGCGTCGAACGTCACCGGGCTAGCAGCGCCCGGTGGCTTTCGCAGCGCAGGCATGGAGTCGACGGCGCAAGCATCAGAAGCCCATGAGGCAAGAATGGCGCGCTTTTCCTGAGTGTCGAGCGTGCGGTCGCCCACCACCTCATTGGGGTGACTAAAGTGCCGCGCCGGAAACAGCAGGCGGTCAAGCGAAGGATCAGAGGCCTCAGGGGCGATCGAGGGGATGTTTTTCGGGAAAGTTCGTTCCATCGATAGTCTCCACTTCCTAACAAATCTCCTTGGCATCGGTTTTGCGCTCGAGCCCTTTTTCAGGACTCCAGCGCCGAAAAATTTCGTAGGGTCCCTGCGGAATTTCAAGATCTGAAAGTCGCGCGTCCTAGCGAAAATAGCTGCATGAATTCATGTCACTAGCACTCTTGTATGCAGAGTGCCAAAATTTTTCCAGCGACCCCTTGAAACTCGAAAATTCCAAAACTAGCTCGATATCCGCGCGATGCCTGAAAAAGGGTCGTGGCGCCCCGCACCGGCCCGATATTGCCGGTCCGGTGTGGAGGAACCTCAAAAATCTGTTTGTCCCGAAGGAGAACGATATGACGTTCCGTCCATTGCATGATCGTGTCCTGGTCCGCCGCATCGAAGCCGAGGAGAAGACGGCCGGCGGCGTCATCATCCCCGATACCGCCAAGGAGAAGCCGCAGGAGGGCGAGGTGATTGCCATCGGCCCGGGCGCCCGCGACGAGAGCGGCAAGCTCACGCCGCTCGACGTCAAGATCGGCGACCGCATCCTGTTCGGCAAGTGGTCCGGCACGGAGATCAAGCTCAACGGCGAGGATCTGCTGATCATCAAGGAAACCGATGTGATGGGTGTGATCGACCGGGCCGCGACGATCAAGAAAGCCGCCTGATCGATGCTTCAGCGCCACAGCAACCCAGTCAATGAAGCTGCCTATTGAAGGAATGATCCAATGGCTGCCAAGGAAGTGAAATTCCATTCCGACGCCCGTGAGCGCATGCTGCGCGGCGTCAACATCCTCGCCGATGCGGTGAAGGTGACGCTCGGCCCCAAGGGCCGCAACGTCGTCATCGACAAGTCGTTCGGCGCTCCACGCATCACCAAGGACGGCGTCACCGTCGCCAAGGAGATCGAGCTCGAGGACAAGTTCGAGAACATGGGCGCCCAGATGGTGCGCGAGGTCGCCTCGAAGACCAGCGACCTTGCCGGCGACGGCACCACCACTGCAACGGTGCTTGCCCAGGCGATCGTCAAGGAAGGTGCGAAGGCCGTCGCCTCGGGGATGAACCCGATGGACCTGAAGCGCGGCATCGATAAAGCCGTGGAAGCGATTGTTCAGGAGTTGAAGACCAACGCCCGCAAGGTGACCAGGAATGACGAGATCGCCCAGGTCGGCACCATCTCGGCCAATGGCGACGCCGAGATCGGCCGCTTCCTGGCCGAAGCGATGCAGAAGGTCGGCAACGAAGGCGTCATCACCGTCGAGGAAGCCAAGACCGCCGAGACCGAACTCGAAGTCGTAGAGGGCATGCAATTCGATCGCGGCTATCTCAGCCCGTACTTCATCACCAATCAGGACAAGATGCGCGTCGAACTCGAAGAGCCCTATGTGCTGATCCACGAGAAGAAGCTGTCCAATCTGCAGGCGCTGCTTCCGGTGCTGGAAGCCGTCGTTCAATCGTCCAAACCGCTGCTGATCATCGCCGAGGATGTCGAGGGCGAGGCATTGGCCACCCTGGTCGTCAACAAGCTGCGAGGTGGGCTGAAGGTCGCCGCCGTCAAGGCGCCCGGCTTCGGCGACCGCCGCAAGGCGATGCTGGAAGACATCGCCATTCTGACCGGCGGCACGGCCATCAGCGAGGATCTCGGCATCAAGCTGGAGAACGTCACGCTGGAGATGCTCGGCCGCGCCAAGAAGGTGGTGATCGAGAAAGAGAACACCACCATCGTCGACGGCGCCGGCTCGAGGAGCGAGATCCAGGGTCGCGTCAGCCAGATCAAGGCGCAAATCGAGGAAACGACCTCCGACTACGACAGGGAAAAGCTGCAGGAGCGGCTGGCCAAGCTCGCCGGCGGTGTCGCCGTCATCCGCGTCGGCGGCTCGACGGAGGTCGAGGTCAAGGAGCGCAAGGACCGTGTCGACGATGCCATGCATGCGACGCGCGCTGCGGTCGAGGAAGGCGTGTTGCCGGGTGGCGGCGTGGCGCTTCTGCGTGCGGCCAAGGCACTGGACAGGGTGCAGGCCGAGAATGAAGACCAGAAGCATGGTATCGAGATCGTGCGCCGCGCGATTGAAGCGCCAGTGCGCCAGATCGCTGAGAACGCCGGCGCGGAAGGCTCGATCATCGTCGGCAAGTTGCGTGAGAAACCGGAGTTCGGCTGGGGCTGGAACGCACAGACCAACGCGTTCGGCGACCTCTACAACGAGGGCGTCATCGATCCGGTGAAGGTGGTGCGAACCGCACTCCAGGATGCGGCATCGGTTGCCGGCCTGCTAGTAACGACGGAAGCGATGGTTGCCGAGAAGCCGAAGAAGGAACCCGCCGTTCCGGCAATGCCGGCTGGTGGCATGGACTTCTGATGGCAACGGCTGTGTCCGCGCCCGGTGGGCCCGGACACCCTGACAAATGGGTAGAGCCATGAACGTGATGAACTTGAACGTAATCCCGCCGCCGGCGCGTGCGGCCACCGATCTGAACTACGAAGCAGACCTGAAGGTTGCGCTTGACCCGATACTGGTCGACTTGCTCGACAGAGCGGAGGCCGCGGGTTGGGACCGGCGCAAAGCAGCATACACGGTGATGTTTCTGGCCGCGCGGAATCTTACCGACAGCAAAGGTCCTCCTGGAAACGGGAGTTCGGCAGGCTAAGGCGCGACGCCCGCAATCTATCGCGCACGCGCCGTGGGAAAGGCTTCCGATCGATTGAGCTAATCGCGTGAAACGGAGGAAAATATGGAACACAATCAATTTCAGCATCCCGTGAGGGTGCTGGTGGGTCTTGGGTTTCCGACCGACATTCAAAGCGTAAAAGACGCCTTCGTCCTGTTGGATGAATGGCCGCCATCGAAGCGAAACTCTGCTCATGGCGTCGCGCTCAATGCCTGTCGGGCAGCCCTCGCCGGCGAGGTGGATGCCGAAACCGCTCGCAGCACATTTGTTGCCTTCGCCCGCCGCATGGATTTGCTTGTACAGGCCGCAGGCGACATCGTCGCGGCCGAGGCAGTTGGCGCTTTCGGAGCGGCTTCGAGAGGCCCCTACAACAAGTCGATGTAATCGGTCTGCGGGAGCGCACAAAGCTATGAGGGATATTCGATTTTCCGAACCAGTGAGACTGCGCGTGAGACCCTCGAGGGAGCGGGTGGTTGCCAGCAGTTGGGAAGCACTTGAGTGCCTTCATGACCAATGGTCGGAATGGGCGAGAGGACCAAGCTATCGAGCTGCCCGCCGCACTTGCCGCGACGCCTTGGACGGATGGCGGGCTCCGCAACAAGCAAGACGGGCATTTTTGAAGGCGGCCCGTCGTGCAGGTTTGATCCAGGTCTCATAGTGAGCCCGGCGCTGAGGTAAGTCTTTGCTTTGCGAGCGACGCAATCTGACCGATTGCACGCCTCCGTCGGATCTGCAAGGAGCGGATATGACCCGGCGGCCCAGGTCGGAACCAGCCTGCACGTCGTTGTCGCCGCCTATCGCAAACATCGTTCCCAAGCCTTTAGAAAACGGCGAGTCATGAGCTGACGAGTGCCATCATTTGCCGGACAGGACTGACGAAAAGGCCCCCAAAATCATTTCGCCTACAACTTATGGACTTACGCGATAGCGCTCAATTCAAACTGGAAGAATTGAGCGTGTATGGGGCAGAAATGCACGTTGCACCGACCGCGATCACCGGACTTCACTGGGGCGAGACGTCACGGATGGTCTGCGCGAGCAAGCGGACGCTGGAAGCAATCGCGCTGTCGGGAATTCGGCCGTAGCCGATGAACAAGCGCCGTGGCCCGGCCGCGGTTTGAGAATATCGTCCGAGCGCTTCGGTCGCCACGCCCCGTTTTCGCAGAAGCGCGACGATGTCGGCTTCACCGGCTCGACCGATGGTCGCGGGCAGTCGCACCGTTACGTGGAGACCCGCTGCCGCGCCCTCAACCTCGACGTCCGGGAGTTCGTCCCTCAAGCAGCTCAGCAGACTGTTGCGGCGATCACGGTAGATACGGCGCATCTTCCGCAAGTGCCGATCATAGGCGCCTGACTGCAGAAGGTGCGCAAGTGCGTCCTGATCGATGCGCGGAGGTCCTTCGCTCCAGCGCCGCAGCTCGCGGTTCATCGGTGCGATCAGCTGCGGCGGAACCACGAGCCAGCCGAGGCGCAGCGCCGGCGCCAGTGTCTTGCTTGCGGTGCCTGCATAGACGACCCGATCGGCAGCGAGGCCCTGTAGTGCCCCGACCGGCGCCTGATCGTAGCGGAACTCCGCATCATAGTCGTCTTCAAGAATATAGCGGTCCGTTTCATGAAGCCATTTCACCAGGCGCTGTCGCCGAACCGCGCTGAGCACGCCGCCAACCGGAAACTGGTGCGACGGAGTAATCAGCGCGCCATCGGCGCCGGTCGCGATGAGCTGGTCGACGTCGATCCCATCCTCGTCCACCGGCACGGGGACTCGGAGGAGCCCGGCTTTGTCGACCGCGACCCAATCGCTGTAGCCCGGATCCTCGACCGCAACGCTGCGCGCTCCGACGGCATGCAGGACAACACAGGCCAGGGCGCGCCCTTCGGCAAAGCCGCTGGTGATGAAGATGCGTGAGGGGTCGGCGATGAGGCCGCGCACGCGGCCGAGATAATCGGCGAGCGCAGCCCGGAGGACCGAACTCCCGCGAAGGTCGCCATAGCCGAGATCGCTCGCCGGAAGGGTCTGGAGCACCTGCCTGACGGCGCTCAGCCAGGCCTTGCGCGGGAAATGCCCTACGTCTGGCATGGCCGGCCGCAGATCGTAGCGGATCACTTCATCGGCGGACCGCTGCTCTGCCGAGGCGGCGACGTTCGCCAAGCCGGCGGCGACCATCGGCCGTGCGCCCTGACGCACGGTCAGGAATCCCTCGGCGGCGAGTTGCGCATAGGCGTCGACCACAAGTGGGCGCGAGACACCCAGTTGAGCGGCGAGCGCGCGGGTCGAGGGAAGGAGGACGCCCGGGCGCAAGGCCCCGGTTCGAATTCGGGTCAGCAGGCCGCGGCGCAGCTGACTGCCGAGGCTCTCATCGATGGAGCGGTCAAGGCTGAGAGCGATATCCGCGTTCAAACTGGTCAACAAAATTCCTCAACAACTGGCCATGTCGTCAAGACCAGTAGCACGGTAAGCCAGGCCTCGTCATCTGTGAGGACAAGACCATGGCGACAACCACACTTACCGCACCGCGGGCGCGAACCGCTCCTGAGCCGATTTTGACGGCTCCCATGCTGAGCATTGCAGGCGTGATGCTTTCGACAATGAGCAGCTTCTATCTGCTTCTGTCGGCCATTCCCGCGCATGCGTCGGCTATCGGAGGGACCAGCGGCGCAGGCGCCGCAACCGGCGCCTTGATGGCAGCCACCATCGTCGGCGAAATTGCCGCGCCACAGGTGATCAACCGCGCCGGTCGTAAGAGCGCGCTTGCGGTCGCCCTCGGCTTGCTCGGTCTAGGCTGCCTTACGGCCTTTCCTGCTTCGCTCGCGCTGCTGCTCCTCAATTGCGCAGGTCGCGGGCTTGCACTTGGCGTGCTGCTCGTCGCCGCCTCCGGTCTCTCGGCCCAAATGGCACCGCCGTCGCGGCGTGCCGAAGCCATGAGCATATCTGGGGTCGCGTCTGCGGTTCCGGCGATCGTGGCCGTTCCCCTCGGCCCTTGGGTGCTGACGAATCTCGGTGCACCGGGGACAGCCGTCTGCGCGGCGGCGCTTGCCTTTGCCGCCATTGCCGCGACCCCGGTTCTTCCTTCCGAGCGGAAGATCGAAACGCACGAGGCCCATTGCCTTCCGCCTTTGGGCGTGGCGATCGGGCCGGCACTCTCGCTCGGCTGCGGCGCGGTCCTTGTCGGCGCAGCGGTCACCTTTCTTCCTCTCGCCCATCCGGAGGCGACCAGCGGGACGATCATGCTGGGCCTGCTGCTTCAGGGTTTGGGCGCAACCGTTACCCGCTGGCTTTCGGCACGGCATGTCGACAGGCACGGCACGCGCCTGCCTATGCTCGCTGGCCTGGCCGCGTGTGTCGTCGCCGCAATCGGCCTGGCGGCCACGGGCGAGGCAGAGGTGCTCTGCGGCATGCTCTTGAGCGGGATAGCCTTCGGCGTGCTGCAAACCGCGACTCTCGCCGAGCTGCTCGCCCGCGCGGCTCCCTCGCAGGTGGATGGCGCCGGCGCACTGTGGAACGGCGCTTATGACGCGGGCCTCGGTATCGGCGGAATTGCGTTCGGCGGCCTTGCGACAGCGGTCGGGTTCAGCGCGGCGTTCGTCGCGACAGCTGGCGTTATCACGCTCGTAGCGCTCCTCCATCTCGCCACAACGAAAGGGGGCCGTGAATGCTGAGGCGCCAATTTCTTTCCGATATTGTCTGCGGACTTCATGACCGGCTGGATGCGATCCCTGAACGGAATCGGGCCGCAACGCGCCAGGGGCGCCGGTTGATCGATGTTCGCCACAGCGACGTTCATGCGCCGGTCGCTACCGGCGCGCTGAGGCGCCGTAGCCAATCCGTTTCGCAAAAAGGGCGGCGGGACCGGCGATGGTTGACGCAATCGAGCATTCCTCGCCGACGGCAGGTGGACAGATTTAGACGGCGCGATCCTGATGGGTCCGCCCGTGTTTTGGCATCCAACATAAGGAGCGACTGACATGAGAAAACTACTGGTTTCGAGTTTCATCTCACTCGACGGCATCGTCGAGTCGCCGATGACCTGGGCGTCACGGTTTTTCGACGACGAGGTCAGGGCGTTTGCCCTTCGGAAGCTGGACGATGTCGAGTTCTTCCTTCTCGGCCGCAAAGCCTATGAGTACTTCGCTCCGGTTTGGCCTAACGCGACCGGAAGCGCCTACATGGATCGAATCAACGGGCTGAAGAAGCTGGTGGCGTCAACGACGCTCGACGAGGTCGGGTGGAATGCATCTCTTATCAAAGGCGATGTGGCCGAAGGACTTGCCATGCTCAAGAGGCAGGCCGGCGGGCATATCCTGAAATACGGTATCACGGAACTGGACAGAACGCTGTTGGACAACAACCTCGTCGATGAATACGACCTTTTAGTCTTGCCTACCAAGGTCGGTCAGGGCAAACGCGCTTTTGCGGACATCGATGCGGACAAAATAAACATGGAACTCGTCCGCACGCACCGCTTCGCCAATGGTGTCGTGGCGCTCACATATCGACCGCACTGACTGCCATCCGAACAGCGAAAGCTGCTATCTGTGGGCGGCGCCTAGCCTCGCCCCCAGATCCATTGGGTTGTTGCGATACCCTTGATCGCACAACCAGCCGAGCCAATACGACAGCACAGATGCAATTATGGGACGACGTTTTGGCGATCCGCATTCTGGTCGACGGCCGAGAGAATCTTCTCGAGAGATGGCGACTGTCGACGGTGCTCCTCCGGCACCCACTGAAGAAAGCCGCCGATACGCCGTTGAACCTTGGTCAGGTGACCAGCGGCGATGTCGCTCAGACGATGATCAAGAAAAGGGTTGTCGAACCTCTCAAGCGTGGTCGCTACGTATGCTGTCGCTTCCTGCTCCAGGCCCCGGGCCTTGAAGCCAAGAACGACCTCGGAACCATAGATCTCCGTCAGCAAGCTTCGATATCCATCGACTTCCAGCATTTCGCGCACCGTCAGGTTGGGTCTCAGCCCATCGGCCATCCAGTATTGTGCGAGCACCGTGTGACCGAGGTTCAAGATGTGCAGCTTCAGTCTCTCGATGCGGTCGAGATCATCGACAAGCGCGATCGCGGGGTGACGGCAAGGCAGCCTCAGCCCAGCTTGCTTTTCAATCGCCCATAGCGCGTATGGCTCCGCGACTGCCCCGACGGGCTCGATGGCCGACGAGACGATGCGGTCGACCAGCGAGTTGGCAAAGACGCAATCGTCGGCGATGAACGACAAAAGGGCGTCGGAGGCGCCGCTTCGCTTGGCCAAAGCGATCAACGCTTCCTTCAGCGTGTCGCCATTGCGCGGAACCAATTCGGTTGGAAGCACCACGACGGGCCTTGCCGACACCGCAAATCGGTGCGCGAGCAGAACGAGCAATTTTGCCGGATATCCCGCCGGCGCCGGGCCGCGGGCGTGGGTGAGGTCGACGACGAGATCGGATGGAATGGTGAGGCCCGCCTCCGTCGTGTTCGAAACAACGAATTCCGCTTGTTCCGCAAACAGCGTGGTCAACCGCGACCAGTCAAGTTCGGCATCAAGCGCGCGCCGTATGCTCTTCACGCGGATTTCATGCTCGACGCGGTGGCCCTTCTTCAGCCCGCGGATGACAACCGGGTAGCCCTCATCGCGGGCGAGCCCCTGCAAACGGGCTCGGCCGCTCGCCGAGCCGCTGATCGCGACCACCGTGATGGGTCCGACCGCATCGCCTGCCGACAGCGCCTCGTGCACGAAGAGCGCTGCGTGCGCCTGCAGAAAGCGGCTCGTGCCGAACTGGAAAATGGGCGTGACGATTTCGTTGGTCAACGATCTTCCTCGTTCTCTAGAAGCTTGGTGAGGGTACGCATCGGCCGCCGGTCCAAATATGATCCGTCTGCTGCGGGTCCGACAATCCGCGTTTGCTGAAGTCAGCCAAGTTCCGCCACGCCGATAACGGCCTTGATCAGGCCGGATTTCTGCCGAGCCCAGATCGCGATATCGCGGGGGCTGTCATGCAGGGTGGTGCGGTGGGTGACGAGTTGGTCGATTGGTATTTTTCCGGCGTGGATCGAGGCGATGACGTGCTGGAAGTCGGCGTGCGTCGCGTTGCGACTGCCGATCAGAATCATTTCGCGCTTGTGGAATTCGGGATCGGAGAAGCTAACCTCGTCCTTGATGACGCTGACCAATATCATGGCGCCGCCATGGGCCACGTAGCTGAATGCGGCTTGGATCGAGGCCTTGCTGCCGCTCGCGTCGAAGACGAGGTCAAAACCGTCACCATCGGTTCGCTCCCGCACCAGCTCGACAGGCGAGGCCGATGCATTGTCGATGACAGGAAAACCGAGTTGGCGTTCGGCGAAGTCGAGCCGCTCTCTGCTCATGTCCATGATCGTCACCGCCTGGCCTGCAAGACGGGCAAACAATGCCGTACCCAATCCAATCGGCCCGGCGCCGATGACCAGCGTACGGACGCCAGCAGCAAGCTTGGAGCGCCTCACCGCGTGGGCGCCGATCGCCAGAAATTCCACGGCTGCCGCGTCAACGGCTGAGAGTCCCGCGGCCGGGTAAAGGTTGCCGGCAGGCACCAACAATTGTTCACACATGCCACCGTCGCGATGAACGCCCAACACTTCTATCGACACGCAGCAATTGGGCTTGTCGTGACGGCACGCAATGCATTTGCCGCAGGCGAAATAGGGATTTACGACGACCCGTTCTCCGGCCTCGATGGCGACGCCTTGACCAACCGCCTCCACGGTGCCGGAGAGTTCATGCCCCATGATCCGCGGATAGGCCAGGTAGGGATGCTTGCCTTCAAAGATATGGTAGTCGGTGCCACAGATGCCGACATGGCTGATGTTGATCAATGCCCATCCGGCTTCCGGCCGCCCCGGCGCCGGGCGATGTTCGAAGATCAATTCGCCGGGCTTTCGGCATACGAGCGCTTTCATTCGGGCATCTTCCTGAAATGTTCCAAAAAAGACCCGGCGGTTGGGCTGCCGCCGGGCCGAGGTGTGGGCGCCTATTCGAAGTCCTTGACGTTCTTCAGCGTCACGAGCCCGGCGCCGGTATCCACATTTGCCTCCACAGCTTCCCCACGGATCGCCTTGACGACAGTGTCGATGCCCAGCTCGCCCATCTTTGCCGGAAATTGTGCAACACTGGCATCTTCCGCGCCCGACTTGATGGCTTCGATCTCACCGCAGCAGGCGTCGAAGCCGACCAGGATGATCTTGTCGTTGGCAATGCCCGCATTGCTGATCGATTTGACGGCTCCCGGGATTGGCGGGCCGCAAGCCGAGTAGATCGCCTTGAGGTCGGGATTGGCGGTCAGGATGTCTTCGGTCACTGACGTTCCAAGTTCGAGCGTGCAATTGGTTGCGCCCTTGCCAACCACCTCGACCTTGACGTCGCCAAGGCCCTCCATCATCCCGGCGACCCGGTCGTCCAGCGCCGGCACACCTGGGACGCCTTGCAGAATGCCGATCTTGTCGCCGCTCTTGAGCACGGTCTTCAGGTACTCTCCGGCGATCTTGCCGCCGTTGAGATTGTTGGTCGAGACCAGTGCGGTCTGGCCCTTCCAGTTTGGGATGCTGTTGTCGACGAGAACCACCTTGATGCCTGCAGCGACGGCCTTGTCCAGCGCCGGTGCAACGGTCGGATCGACCGGAGTGATCGCCAGACCCTTGACGCCTTGCGTGATCATGGACTCGATCAGAGCGATCTGACCCTCAATGTCGGTTGCTGCCTGGCCCTGGCCGGTGACCAGTTCGATCTCGGGATGGGCGGCCGCGTATTTCTTGGCGGCGTCCTCCATGGTCGAGTAGAACGGCACCGGGAACTTCGTAATCAAGCCGACCTTGGTCTTGTCGGCGGCAGAAGCGGGCATCGCAAACGCAATGGCGATCGCCAGCCCAGCGAACAGTTTTCGGTTCATTGGCATTCCATTCCTCCCTTGGAATTTGAGGCGTCTTCCGGCGGAAGTCGCTTCAGGCATTTGCGGACCGGAACGGCCCCCAAATCTCGAACGGATCAGGCTCCAACGATCATGGAAACCAGCTCCTGCTTGTTGTCCTTGGTCGGAACAAGTTCACCAACCTTGCGGCCCTGGCGAAGCACCACGGCGCGATCGGCAAGCTCGACGACATGCTCCATATTGTGGGTGATGAGGATGACTGCGTTGCCCTGGTCACGCAGGGCAGCAACGAGGTTGAGCACCTGGCGTGATTCGCGCAGGCCAAGTGCTGCGGTCGGCTCGTCGAGGATCACAACCTTGCGGGCAAAAACGGTCGACCGCGCCACTGCGATGGCTTGCCTTTGGCCGCCCGACATCATGGCAACGACGGCGTCGAGCCGCGGCAAGGTGACCTTAAGGTTTGCCAGCAGAACGCGGGTCTCGGCATCCATCTTGCGCTGTTGAAGAAATCGCAGGCCGCGCGGAAGCCATGACGGCCAGGCCAGTTCGCGACCGGCAAAGAAGTTCTGTCCAGGCGTCAGATTGTCGAACAGCGCCAGGTCCTGGTAGACGGTCTCGATGCCGGCGAAGCGCGCATCCGCGGGGGAGCGTACCTGCGTCGGCGCACCGTCCAGAAGGATCGCGCCAGCATCGAGTTGGTGCACCCCGCTGATGCATTTGGTCAACGTCGACTTGCCGGCGCCATTGTCGCCGAGAAGCCCGAGGATCTCGCCGCGCCGGACCTCAATGCTGACATCGTCCAGCGCCATGACCGAGCCGAAACGCTTGGTCGCGCCTCGCACCGCCAGCACAGGATGGTCGGCAGAGGCTGTATGATCGACGCTGGCCGCAACGGCACTCATGACTGCCTCCCGGCCTGCATGACGCGCACACGCCCTTCGAGGTAGTTGCGCAGCACGTCGGACTCGACAGCTATGACAATGACCACGCCGATGACGATGAGCTGGAAGAAGACGTTGACGTTAAGCAGATTCAGCGCGTTGCGGATGACGCCGATCATGATGGCACCGATCAAGGCATGGCCAAGATGGCCGCGGCCGCCGAGAAAACTGGCACCGCCGATGATCACCGCCGCGATCGTGTCCAGTTCCAGCAGATTGCCGAACAAGGGCGAACCGGCGTCGGTGCGGCCGGCGAGGATGACCGCGCCGATGCCGGCGCACAGCCCTGAGATCACATAAACCGAAACCAGGACCCAGGACACGGGAATGCCCATGCGCACGGCGGCGTCAGGTCGGCCGCCGACGGCATAGATCCAGCGCCCCCAGACCATCGTCTTGGCCATGACGAAAAGGACCGCTGCAACGCCGGCAACGACGAAGACCGAACCCGGCAGACCCCAGACCGCCTCGCGGCCCAGCGCATCGATGGCCTCCGGCATTCCAGGAATGGCGCGCCCATCGGCCAATTGGAGCGCCAGGCCCTTGGCGATGCTCAATGTCGCCAGCGTAATGATAAAAGGATGCGGCAACCGGCCGAAGACATAGAAAAGCCCGTTGATGGCCCCGACCGCCGCCCCGCAGCCAACCATCACCGCGATCACCGCGACTGCGGGAGCACCGGCGTGAAAGCTGAGCGCGCCGACGACGGAAGCCAGTGCAACGTTCGAGCCTACGGAAAGATCGATCCCGCGTGTCAGGATGACCAGATGCTGCCCCATTGCGACAACCGAGATAACGGCGGTCTGGGCGAGGATGTTGCTGAGGTTGCGCCCTGTCAGGAAATAGGGTGACAGAAAGCTAAGCAAGACGATCAGCAGCACCAGGATGACGACCGGACCAGCACTCAGCAGGGCCAGCCCAAGCGCAAGGCCTGGAACGGCTTCCTGCTTCCCGGACTCCGGCAATGCGGCCTCGCCGGCAGTGGTGCCGGTGTTTCCCGATTCAGGCAAAGTCTCCTCCCCGCTGAAAGCTCGTGCGAGCCCTCGCCGTAAAACTTTTGCTGTATTTCAGCTTCTTCTTATCGATAAAAAACAACCACCATCACTTGGTCAAGTTGTTTTTTATGGATAAAGTTCATGCTAGAAAGGACAAGGTATTGCTCCGAGGAAGAACCGATGCGAACCGACACTGTGTACAAAAAGGCCTTCAACCGCGCCGCCACCATGCTGCGGGATGGACAAATAAGCGGGGAGCTCCCCTCCGAAAATGAGCTGAGACGGCGGATGGGAGTGAGCCGTACGACCGTTCGAAAGGTTCTGGGAGAACTTGCCCACCGCGAACTCGTCGCGGAGCGCGGCGGCGTCCGGACGGCAGGCCGCGCGGTCGAGGATAGCGACTACTATCCCGACGCCGAAACCACGTCGCGGGCCAACCATGTCGAACAGCAGTTCATGGAGTGGATGCTGCGGGGTGACACCAGGCCTGGCACCAGTATCAACGAGCTCGAACTTGCCCGGCAGTTCGGTGTCGCGACCAACGGTATTCGTGAGTTCCTGATCCGGTTCAGCCGATTTGGGCTGCTCGAGAAAAGGCCGAACACCGGCTGGCTTTTCAAGGGCTTCACGGAGGATTTCGCTCTTGAGCTGTTCGAGATCCGGGTGATGTTCGAGCTGCGCTCGGCGCATCTCTTTTCACGGCAACCCAACACGTCTCCGCTGTGGGATAAGCTCGCCGCGCTCAAGGTCGCACATACCGAATTGCTGAAGCGGATTGAAAGCCGCTATCACGACTTCTCCGGCCTCGACAACCGCTTTCATCGGCTCATAAACGAGGCTTCTCCGAACCGCTTCATCGACGATTTCTACGACATCATCAGCTTCATTTTTCACTACCACTATCAGTGGAACAAGCATGATGAACAGCAGCGCAACCAAGCTGCGATTCTGGAGCATCTGGCCTATATCGATGCACTCGAAAGCCGCGATCCCGAGCGCATCAGACGGGCCTGCCAGGCGCATCTCGCTTCGGCAAAGGCAACGCTGATGCGCTCGCTGGTCTGAACTTTGTGGATGGCGGAAGCTCCGCTGAGGAATCGATGCATCCGTCAGGAAGTTGGTGGACCGTCGCTTCAGCCTCGGCGAATGCATTGGCGATGCCGTTTCCAGTGCTTTCCATAAACCCGACCCGATCGTGAACGACCGGTCGTCTCGGA
The DNA here is from genome assembly GCF_002294905.1 of Mesorhizobium sp. WSM4308. Taxonomy (NCBI): domain Bacteria; kingdom Pseudomonadati; phylum Pseudomonadota; class Alphaproteobacteria; order Hyphomicrobiales; family Phyllobacteriaceae; genus Mesorhizobium; species Mesorhizobium sp. WSM4308. The sequence continues at coordinate 17,973 of NZ_NSFW01000024.1, forward strand.
GTCAGCCCTTGCGCTCCTGAAGGCTGTTGCCGCCGTCGACCACCAGCAGGGCGCCGTTGACGTAGCTCGCGCCTTCCGATGCCAGGAACATCACCGCTGCGGCAACCTCGTCCGGTCGCCCGGCCCGCGCCGGTGGCGTGTGCAGGGCAGCTTGCCGTTCCATCTCGCTCGACGAACCTGTTTCGATCCAGCCGGGCGCCACGGCATTGGCCGTGATGCCGCTTTTTGCCACTTCGAGCGCCAGCGTGCGCGTCAGGCCGACCATGCCGGCTTTGGCGGCGGAATAGGCTGATGTGCCTTCGAAAGCCACCAATGGCCCGGTGACCGACGCCACATTGATGATACGCCCATAGCCTGCCTTTACCATCGCCGGCAAAAACGCCCGGGTGACCAGGAAGGCGGTCTTCAGGCTGACGGCAATCCCTTGGTCCCAGTCGGCCTCCGTCATGGCGAGAAACGCCCTGTCGGCCGAGGGCGATGCCAGCGAGCCCATGCCGGCATTGTTGACCAGGATGTCGACAGCGCCGACGTCCGCCCGCAGCCGCGCGACTTCGACTGCGATGGTGAGATCGGCGACCGCGGCTTTGGCATTGATGTCTTCGGCGCAAAGCTCGGCGGCGCGATCGAGTACACGCGCGCTGGCACCGCTCAGGAAAACGGCATGACCGGCAAGGCCAAGCTGCCGCGCGATGGCAAAGCCGATGCCGTCGGCAGCACCCGCCCCTGTGATCAGCGCACGCTTGTTGGTAGACGAAGGCAAGGTCAAATCAGGCTCCCCTGGTTGCGCGGCCGCTGCTTCACCACGCACTTTGGCGGCCGTGCTGCGAAGATTTGCTCGCAACATTCCGCGCCACTTTGCGTTCTCGAAATGCCGTAACCGGTCGCTCAGTGGTGTCCGCTCTGCTGCCGGAAGCTTTCTCCTCAGACTTCATCCGACTAGGATGAGACCACAGGCCGAACTATGCAAGAGTGTGATCTTTCTAAGGAAAATCAATGGTTTAGCGAATTGTTAGCCAGCCCATATCCTTCGTACGATCTCGTATGGTCTGGCGAACCCGAAAACAACGAACGAGATTGATTACTGGCTCGACATACCAATTTAGCCCGAGTGGCCCAGGACTCACTTTGTGATTGGCCGAAATGTGGCCGGACACGGACGGCCCGCTTTCGGAGCAGCCCAAAGAGAATGCGGTAGTTTGGGCCCGAGATCGCCCTTGGCCGACGATTGCATTCTCCAGGGGACGGTGGACGAATGAGATAGGGGCAACCTTTCGGGTCGCGAACCCTAAGGCCGACGCGGTCCCGGGCTTATCGATGATGATGGGTTGCAGAGAGCGGGCAGATCAAACAGCCAATCTTAAGATGTGACGAAATCACGGTAGATCGACCTGGGTGAGCGCTACCGATTTTCGACGAGAAGACGTCTCGTGCCGCATGAGAAAGCGTTCAAGGACGCGGACAATCGCGATCAGCAGCAGGTTGATCACCAGGTAGAGCACCCCGGCAATGGCGAATATCTCGAAGATCGCGAAGGTCTGGCTCATCAGCCGCTTGGCGTAACCGGTGATTTCGAGCACCGTGATCGTCGAGGCGAGGCTGGTGCCTTTGACGACAAGGATCAGCTCGTTGCCATAGGCCGGCAGCGCCTGGCGGATGGCGAGCGGGAACTCGATGCGGCGGAACCGCAGCATGCGCGACATGCCGCACGCCTGGGCTGCTTCGACGAGACCGACCGGAACCGACATCAATCCGCCGCGCAGGATTTCTGACGTGTAGGCGGCCGTATTCAATGCAAGCGCCAGCACGGCGCAGCGTGCGCCGTCGCTGATCACCCACCACAAAGCCGCATTGTCCTTGATCAGCGAAAGCTGGCCAAGTCCGTAGTAGAAGAGGAATATCTGCACCAGCAGCGGAGTCCCGCGAAAGACATTGCTGTAGTATTTGGCGAAACCTGACAACAGCCGGTTCGACGACAGCCGCATCAGTGCCAGACCGAGGCCCAGATTGAAGCCGATCAGCACCGAAACGAAGGTCAGCGCTGCCGTGACCCATAGGCCCTTCAGCAGAACGGGAACTGCAAGCTGGATGAGGTCTATCATACTGCTTTTCTCGTCCGCAGCCTGACCAGGCGTTCGATCCCGTCGAAGCCGGCCTGGCTTACAAGGGTGATGAGCAGATAAACCGCCGCCGCGATCAGGTAGAAAATAAATGGATGGCGCGTGGAATTCGCGCCGATGAAGGAAACGCGCATCAACTCCTGAAGACCGACCACGGAAACCAGGGCCGTATCCTTGATCGTCGTCTGCCAGACATTGTTGATGCCGGGAACCGCGATGCGCAGCATCTGCGGTGCGATGATGCGGCGAAAGATCCGCCAACCCGACAGTCCCAGCGCGCGGGCGGCCTCGATATGCCCATCGGGGATCGCGCCGAGCCCCCCGCGCACGACCTCGGTCGAATAGGCGCCGGAGATCGCGCCGATGGCGATGACCGCGATGACGAACGCATAGCCGCTCTCCGCGACACCGGCATAGCCGAACGCTGTCACGACCTTGGTCACGAATTCAACCGAACTGAAGAACAAGAGATAGATAATGAGCAATTCGGGCACGCCACGCACCAGCGATGTATAGGCATCGACCAACAGTGAAAGCGGAAATATCCGGGCCCATTTGATGAGACCGCAGACGATGCCGATCACCAGACCGGCCGCCATGCTGACGAGACCGACGAGGATCGTTATCGACGCGCCGCGCAGGATGGCGGTGACCCAACCCGCTTCCCAAACCTGCCAGAGACCGAATTCCATCTGAGTTCCCTAGATGTGCCGCGTGAATGAGAAGCATGCGCCCGGCAGCCCGGACGCATGCGAGAGCTTTTCAGCGTTTATTTGCAGGACCGGGAGATGTCGGTCTTGAACCATTTCTGGCTGGCCTTGCCGACCGAGCCGTCGGCGATCAACTCGCAAAGCGCCTTGTCGATCTTGGCCTTGAGTTCGGTGTTGTCCTGCGCGATGCCGACGCCAATGCCTTCGCCGAGCGTCGGATCGAAGGTGCTCTTGATCTCGACGCCGATCAGCTGAAAATTCTTGCCATCGGGCTTGTCCAGGAAGTCCTGCAAGGCGGATTGATCGGCGAAAGCGGTATCGATGCGGCCGCTCGCCAGGTCGATCTGCATCTGGTCGAGCGTGTCATAGGTCTTGAGATCGGCATTCGGTGCGCGCTTCTCGACGAAATGTGCGTGGGTCGTGCCGGCCTGCACGCCCACCTTCTTGCCGTCCAGCGATTTCAACAGCGTGTCGACATCAGTGATGGCGGCGAGATCCGAACCCTTGGCCGCCACGAACATGTTGGCCAGTTCGGCATAGCCGGCGCTGAAATTGATCTCTTTCTTGCGGTCGGCGGTGATCGACATGCCCGAGATGATGACATCGAAGCGCTTGGCCTTCAGTGCCGGGATCAACCCGTCGAACGCCTGCACGACGAAATGGCACTTCACGTCAAGCTTGGTGCAGAGCAAGGCGCCGACATCGGCGTCGAAGCCGGTGACATTGCCGTTCGCGTCGGACATGCTCCATGGCGGGTAGGCGCCTTCCGTGCCGATGGACAGCTCGCCTTCGGCCGCCAATGCGCTGCCCATGGTTCCCGTGAGAAAGGCGAGCAGCGTCAAGACTTTCAGTTTCATGTCAGTTCCCCTTGTTGTTGGTCTTCATTGCAGTTGTCCGGTCCGAACCGGACGCTTCGAGGATGCGGCTTCCTCACAGTGTCCGGGCCAGGAATTGGCGCAGACGCTCGGAGCGCGGACTGCCGAACAGCTCCGCTGGCGCACCCTCTTCCTCCACCTTTCCCTGGTGGAGAAACAGAACCTTGTGGGAGACCTCGCGCGCGAACTGCATTTCATGCGTCACGAGGATCATGGTGTTGCCTTCCTCCGCCAGCTGGCGGATCACCCGCAGCACCTCGCCGACCAGCTCGGGATCGAGCGCCGAAGTCGGCTCGTCGAAGAGGATGACCTTGGGCCGCATCGCCAGCGTGCGGGCGATCGCCGCCCGCTGCTGCTGGCCGCCGGACAACTGGCCGGGATAGTGGGCATGCTTGTCGGCGAGCCCGACCTTCTTCAGCAAGGCGTGCGCGTGTTCGATGGCTTTCTCGCGCGGCTCCTTCAGCACGTGCCGGGGCGCCTCGACGATGTTTTCCACCACCGTCATGTGCGGCCATAGATTGAAGTTCTGAAACACCATGCCGACGCGCGCGCGGATACGCTCGACCTGCGCCATGTCGGCCGGACCAAGACGGCCGTTCGACACCGGCTTCATCTTGATTACCTCGCCGTCGATGGCGACCTTTCCGCCGTCCGGCTGTTCCAGAAGATTGATGCAGCGCAGGAATGTACTCTTGCCCGAGCCTGACGAGCCGATCATGGAAATCACTTCGCCGGCGTGAGCGGTAAGATTGACGCCCTTCAACACCAGAAGCGAGCCGAAGCTCTTGTGAAGCTCGTCGATCTGTACGGCCGGCGTCGTGATCTTTGCTTCGTCAGCGGGCGCCGGATCGGCAACCTCAGCGCGAACGGTGGGTGACGACGGTTCGCCTTTGATGGCTTCGTCCTGATCCAGCTCGACCGCCTTCAGGTCCGCCAGCGCACGGTCGAAATGGCGCAGGCTGCTGGACAGGCAGGCGCGCTGCCAATCCGGATCATCCGGAATGAAGGCCGAGCGCAGCGTCTCCCGGATCCGCTTGCCGAGCGGCGAATCGAGCTTGCCGAACAGATGCAGCCAGTTGTCGGCCTGCACCGCTTCCATGACGGCAGGCCCCTCCAGGGTGCCGCATTCGACGACAAGCGGCAGCACGCGCGCGTTCGGCATTGCCTTGCGCACGGCGTCCGAGACATAGCCAGTCGCCATCGCCGCGATGCCGGTGCCTGTCTTGGCGCCCGGGCCTGTCAGCACGGTCGTCAGCGCTGGCCCGAAGATGGATTTGCCCCAGGCAAGACCGGCATGCTCGGAACTCGCCACCGAAAGCAGTGCCGGATAACCGTAAGGCCCCGCTCCCGTATGCAGGTCGAAGACGATAGCCTGCCGCGCCTTGGCGGCAAAGGTCTTCAGGATTTCGTTCAACGTCCGATTCGACCAGACAGGGCCGCCGCCGCCATAGAACATCCCGTCGGCGAACTCATATTGGCCCGCCTCGATAATCGCCGCCAGCCCGGCGTGCCCAAGCCTCTTGCGCGCCGCGGCGAGCTTCTCCTCAGCCGCTATTCGATCCGGCCCTTCCCACTCGCGGTATGCCACGGCGTCGTGGAGACCGGCATAGCCGTTGTTGACCGGAGCACTCGCCGACCAGTCGATGAAGTTGCGGTTGAGGTCGACATTGTCTTCGTTGACGCGCCGCAACCACGCCGTGCCCCAGGGATTGATGAGATGGATGGCAAGGATCGCGATGTCGTCAGGCAAGCGCCGCAGGTTTTTCTGGCCAAGCCAGGCGGTCTGGCAGGTCGAGCCGAACGGTCCCTCGACGCCATGCGTGCCCGAGATGACCACGATCAGCTTGCGCGCATCGCGTCGGCCCAGCAGCGCCACATCTGTCGCCAGCGTCTCGCCATCCGGTCCGTTCAGCGGATGGACATACTCGGACAGTTCTGCGCCCGCCCGCTCCGCCGCTTCGCGAAAGCCCTGGCGCAAGGCGGCAAAGTCGCCGGGATAGGCTAGTGCCGGCTCATCATGGCGCGTCGCTGGTTCCACGGGACGTCGGGTGGTTGCGGTCAATCCGTTCATTCCCTGCGGTTGCGGCATGGGGCTACTCATCGTCGAGGTCGCTCGCGTTCTTGAGGGGCAATCGGTTCTCATTGCCGGAAAGGGATGGGCTTGAGGACCGGACGAACCAGGCATCGCGGGGAAGCACCTTGTCGGGGTTCATGATCGACCGCTCGTCCAGCGCTCGTTTCACGCGCTCCATCGCGTCGAGCTTTGTCGGGTCAGCTGTCGCCAGCAGGGAATGGATGCGTTTTGACCCAATTCCGTGCTCGGCGGAAAAGGAACCGCCAATCTCCCCGAGCTGCTGATAGAGGACGCACTCGACAGCGATCGCCACGTCAGGCGCCAGCGGGCCCTTCCGGTTGAGGATGATGTGCAGGTTCCCATCGGCGAGATGTCCGAAGACATAGGGTGCAAGATCCGGTTCGACGGCGGCGAGCCCGGGCAGGATTCTGTCGAGATAGGCCGGAATTTCCGACAATGGGACAGACACGTCGAAGGAAGGCGCGTGGGGATGAGCGCGGTAGAGCACGCTGGTGTCCTCGCGCAGCCGCCACAGGTCGTCTTCCTGCCGCCGCGAGTCGGCGATGATGCCGGTCGCTTCGGGATACTGCTGCATCGTCTCCAAATAGATCCGCTCGAAGTCCTCGCGCAGCGCGCTTTCGCGCGCGCCGCCAAGCGACAGCAGCAGGAACAGCGGCTGATCGAGCGGCACACTGCGTTCAGACCATTCATGCGCGGCGGCGGCCAGGCTGAAATACGAGGTCCACATCGCCTCGGCCGCGCGCAGATGCCCGGCATCCGATTCAAGCGCCAGCCGAGTTGTCCGCAGGGCCGCCTCGACCGATGGCAGCCCGAACAGCGCGGTCGCTGTGGCGCGCGGTGAAGGATCGAGCTTGACGGCCACTCGGGTGACGATGCCGAGCGTGCCCTCGGCGCCGATAAAGAGATGCTTCAGATCATAGCCGGCGGAATTCTTCACCACCCGTGTCAGGTCGGAATAGACCGATCCGTCGGCCAGCACGGCCTCGAGGCCAAGCACGCGGTGGCGCATGACGCCGTTGCGAAAGGCCATCACCCCACCGGCGTTGGTCGACACCATGCCGCCGATCGTCGCCGAGCCGCGCGCGGCAAGGTCGATGCCCGGCTCCAGCCGGTGTTCGCGCGCGGCCGTCTGCAAGGCTTCGAGGGTGACGCCGGCACCGACCACCGCCACGCGTTCAAGCGGATCGAGCCGCTCGATGCGGTTCATGCGCGCCATGGAAAGAACGATCTCGCCTGGCCACGAAACGTCGCCGCCGACCAGGCCGGTCTTCCCGCCTTGCGGCACCACCGGAACCTCGTTCTGGCGGCAGATGCGCACCACCGCCGCGATTTCGGCGGCCGATGAAGGCGTGACGACGATGCCGGCGCCGCAATCCGCGTCACTGGTGCGTACGTTCGCGGCGCCAACGGCCTCGCGCATCGCGTCGACAACCAAAAGCGGGACCGCCCGTTCGTCCGGTATCGTTTGCCTTGGAGACACGAGGCCGCTCATTGCGCCATCAACCCCTGAAGCGCTGCGATCAGCCGGTCATTGTCAGCCGGCAGCCCGATAGTGGCGCGCAGATAGTGCTCATAACCGGCTTCGCGCCACGCCTTGACAATGATCCCCTGCTCCAGGAGGGCAGCGGCAAGGCTCGAACTGTCGCCTTTGCAGTCAAAGAAAAGGAAGTTTGTCTGCGACTGCGCGACCCGCAGGCCAAGGCCGGCAAGCCCGGCGGCGGTGCGCACGCGCTCGGCCCTGACGCGGTCGGCCGACGCCTTCATCCAGCTTTCGTCGGCGAGTGCAGCGATGGCCGCGGTCTGCGCCGCCGCGTTGACGTTGAATGGCGTCTTGGCGGCGGCAATCACTCTTGCCAGCTCGAGGCCGGAGCAGACGGCATAGCCGACGCGCAGCCCCGCCAGGCCATAGGCTTTCGAGAACGTCCGCAGCACCACATGGTCGATGCCGCTGCCGCGCAGGACCTCGATGCCGTCGGGCGCGCCGGCATCGGCGAATTCGAAATAGGCTTCGTCGAGGACAAGAAGGGTGCCTGGCCGTACCGCGCCGATCAGCCGTTGCAGGCTGGAATGGTCGAGCCCCGGCCCAACCGGATTCCAGGGCGAGGATATGAAAACGAGACGCGGCCTGGCGGCGATCGCCGTTTCAAGCGCGGCAAGGTCGAACCCCATGTCGGGTGTCATCGCCACCTTGATGACATCGGCCCCTGCCGCCAGGGGCTCTATCTCATGCAAGCCGAAGCTCGGCACCGTGGTCACGACAGAGGTGCCCGGCACCAGGACGGCGCGCGAGATGGCGGCGATCATCTCCTCGGAGCCGTTGCCGGCAACGATCAGCCCGGGATCGACACGAAGTCTTTCGCCAAGTGCTGCTCGCAACGCCGTGCAGGCCGGATCGGCATAGCGCCATGGTTCGAAGGATGAGGAGGACAATGCGGCCATGACGGCTGGAGAGCAGCCATCCGGGTTCTCGTTGCTGGCCAGCCGGGCAATGTCGTGACGGCCACTCAGCTTCCGTGCCATCGCGATGTTCATGCCTGCATTGTAAGGTGGCAAGGCCGCGATATGCGGATTGAGCGGCAGGCTCGACGCTGGTTTGACCGACTGTTCCAAATCCCGACTTCCGTTTCCCCGCGCCCAGACGCGGCATCAAGATCTTGTCAAATATCCAGGACGACTGATCCGCTCGGCCTGGAGCAGCACAGCAGCACTTCGCCTGCTCCCAGCTCGTCCAGGGGTTCTTCAAAATAGGCGACTTCACCCGAAACCAGCCGCGACTTGCATGTCCCGCAGATGCCGGACCGGCAGCTGAATTCCGGCGCCAGGCCCTGGTCCTCGGCAAAGTCGAGCAGCGATGCCACCTTGCCATCCCAGACCGCCGTAAGTCCCGATTTTCGAAACTCCACAGTGGCCACCTCGCCCGCCGGCTCGATCCGTGCCTGCTGCGCCAGCGCGGCAGGGGCTCGGGCGGCATCAGGCTCCAGCACTGTTGCCGGGCCGAAAAATTCGTATGCGATGCGAGGCTTCGGCACGCCAAGCCCGCGCAACATGGCGTAGACCGCCTGCATGAAAGGCGGGGGGCCGCAAAGGTAGAAATCATAGTCGTCGATCGGCAGCAGACGCTGCAGCACATCCTTTGAAATCATGCCTTCGCTGTGGAAGTGCCCGTCGGCCCTGTCGCGCTCTGACGGAAACCGGTAACAATAGTGGGCGCGCAGACCAGGCCGTGTTGCGACAAGGCCCGCGACTTCATCACGCAAGGCATGCACATCGCCGTTCTCGCAGGCGTGAATGAAGACGGCACGGCGATCCGGCATTGCAGCCAGCGCATGCAGCATCGATACCATCGGCGTCAGCCCAACGCCGCCGCTGAGCAGCACCACCGGACGGCTGCTGGCCTTGTCGAGCACGAAATCGCCGCGTGGCCCTTCGGCCTGGAGTACATCGCCAACGTCGATCCGGTCATGCAGGAAGCACGAGCTTGCTCCGTCGGGCAGACCCGGCGCGGGTGCTGCTTCACGCTTCACGCTGATCCGGTAGCGACCCCTAGCGGTCGGGGAACAGGAGACGCTGTAGTTGCGCAGCACATATGCCTTTTCGCCGGCTCCCTGCGGCATAGGTATCTTGAACACCAGGAACTGCCCTGGCTCGAAGTCGCGCCAGTCCTCTGGATTGACCGGCTCGATATGGAACGACGTGATGATGGCGCTTTCGCGCACCTTCGCGACCACCTTCAGGTCGCGAAATCCGCTTCTTGCGATAGTGTCGCGAGCGGTGAATGCGTTCATTCGGCGGCCGCCAATTGCTGACCCTCGCTGGCGATCAGCTTGGCCAGGTTGCGGCGGAAGCGCAGTGGCCCGACATCGATCTTGAGATCGAGATTGGGTGTGCGCTTGTTGGCCATGCCCTTGTGCACCGCATTGAGCACGGTGCGATCCTCATCGAAAGCGCCGCGCACGGAGGTGGCGAACTGGCGCGAAACCTCCAGATCGTCCGGGGCGAAATTGCGCATCTGGAACCAGTAATATTTGGTCTGGTTCTCATCGACCGGCGTCATGAAATTGTAGCTGTCCATGAGGAACACGTCCTCGTGCAGCGGCTTGCCTTCGCCGCCGGTGCGGGCGGGCACGAAGATCGCCTTGATGATCGCGTTGGAGGGGTAGCGCACCTCGTAGTGCTGCTTGCGGTCGCAATTGCCGGAGAATTTGAGGAAAGGCGCATAGAAGGGCGCCGGCGCGGCATCGACCACCCAGCGCCATACGGTCACGCCGTCGGCGCCCACGGTGGTTTCGAGCGGTACATCCTCCATGGCCTGGACCCCGCCGAAGGACGACTGGTGGACCCACGACACATGCGAGGGGTCGAGCAGGTTGTCGGTCATGTAGAGATAGTTGCAATCGAGTGCCATGGACTCGCCGCGATTGACGCCCCATGCCGGATCGCCCCAATGGTCGACGGCGAAAATCAGCGCGGGGTCGGCCTTTGACGCTTCGCCCATCCAGACCCAGAGCAAGCCGTAGCGCTCGGCGATCGGATAGGAACGAACGCAGGCGACATGCGGTATCTTTTCGGCGCCCGGCACCCGCGTGCAAGTTCCCGCGCTGTCGAAGGTCAGGCCGTGGTAGCCGCATTCGACCGTATCGCCCTTGATGCGGCCCATCGACAGCGGCAGCTTGCGGTGCGGACAAGCGTCTTCGAGTGCAGCCACCGCGCCGTCGGTGCGGCGGTAGAGGACAATGTCCTCGCCAAGAATCCGCGTTGGCACCAGCCGGTCGGCAATCTCATGGTCCCATGCGGCAACGTACCAGCAGTTTCGAAGAAACATGGCGTCCTCCCGGGCTTGTGAACGCCCAAACGATTATCTTGCGGACCGGGGACGACATAGGGCTTGCATCTGCGTTCTATTTTAGAAAAACTAAACCAAGCTGACCCCAGGACGGTTGCCCAGGTGAACAAGACGCCCCCGCTGCGTGCGATACAGGCCTTTGAGGCGTTTGGCAGGCGTGGCAGCGTGACGGCCGCGGCAAACGAGCTCGGTGTATCCGTTGGCGCTGTCAGCCAGCAGATTCGCAAGGCCGAGGATGCCTTGGACGCACGGCTTCTGGAACGTCGCGGCAGGAGCGTCGCCCTTACAGCGCTGGGCCGCGTCTACCACGCGGCGGTTTCCATCGGCTTCGAAAAGATACGCGAGGCCCAGGATGTCATCGAACGGGCCCGGTTCGCCGACACTTTGACCATCTCCTGCCTGCCGTCGCTCGCCAGCAAATGGATCGGTCCGCAGCTTCTGGATTGGCAGATCGGCCATCCCGGCGCCACCGTGCGGCTGGTCGGCGCCGAGACAGAGCCAAGGCTGAGCGCCGAACAGGTCGACTTCCGCATTTCCTACGGCACCAAATATCGTGATTTCGAGCACTACACCGAGTTGTTCACCGACTGGGTGGTGCCGGCCTGCTCGCCCGCGCTGCTGGCGAAACATCCGGTCCGTAAGCCCGCCGATATCCTCGATCTGCCACTTCTCAGTATCGAATGGGCGCGCGACCATCGCTCGCCGCCTACATGGGCGGAATGGGCGGCAAGCATCGGCGCGGTGCACCGCAAGACATCAGGTGAAGTCGCCTTTTCCCTGTCGAGCGCCGCGATCGATGCTGCGGCCAACGGCAGGGGCTTCGTGCTGGCACAACTGTCGATGGCCGCCGACGACATCGCCTCGGGAAGGCTTGTGGCGCCGTTCGACAAGCGTATCAGGCTGCCGGAGCCCTATTTCCTGGCCTGGGACCGGGCGATGCTGGAGAAACCTTTTGGGCCGGAGCTGCGAACCTGGATTGTTTCAATTTCCAAGCGGCTTGGCGCAACCTTGGCAGGTTTAGCCGAGCGCTGATCTCGGGACGCACATTCCGTTCTGTTCTCACAAAGACCGAAGGTCGGATGGTCGGCTGACTGAATGTCTGAAAGACCCAAGTGGTCGGAAAAGCCCCGTCGCACATCCGCCCTTCGCGATCGAGTTTTAGCCGACGCTCGACCTCGGCCAGCAGCCTGAAGCCGCGCCGCCATGTCCGTTCTCGCCACATCAATTCAACCTCGATGATCCACGACAAGGGCAAAACTGCTCGCCCTCCCCGAGTTCTGACGGACGATCATCGGCAACGTCTTGACGCTCGCTGCCGCCATCGCCGCCTTCAACCCGCTGTGCGCCTGTCCAATCCCGAACGCGTCCCGACTGGCTCCTCAGGCGCATTAAAGACTAACGTCGTGAGCAGGACAGCGGCAGCGAGGACCCTGTAGTACCGGGCGTCGAATCCGAAGAATTTGAAAACAAACGGGGCGATGATAGACACCACCCGGACGGCCCGATTGACGCAAAGTCGAATAACAACCTACCCGAGAGTTTGGCTTGCCAGGGCATAGCTCTCCGGTCTGGTCGCACCGCCGACGGCAAAATCGGTTAGGCGTTTGCCCAGCGACATGGTCAGCACCGTGTCGAAGACTGGCATTCCAGCGTGCGACAGAAAGGTGGCGAACTCGCCAGTGTCCATATGGGTGTCGATCCGCAGGAATGACCCTAAATGGTCATGGACGTGTGGCCGGACGATCGCCACGGCATCGGCGTCGCTTTCCGCCACGACCGGCCCCACGACGTGGCCCCTCCCGAATGGCCGGCAGAGCGCGAATGCGCTCAGCCTGCCATCCTTGAAAAGACCATAGCCGGCCGAGTGTGCGAAAAGCCTTTCGATGAGCGCCGCCCGCCTCACGCCAAATCCTGCCGCGTCGAGCGCGATCGCTGCCGGAATATCCTTTGGGTCCAAGGTCCTGACATCGAGAATGTCCGCCGGGCGACCCGTCGTCTCCAGGCGGGCGACGCCCTGGCATTGATAGACAGTCTTCTCCGGCTGGAAATCGAGCGAGAGATAGAGCCGCCTTGCCGCGCGCGTTGCATTGAGACGCAGATCGCAGCCGACGACGTTCTCGAAAACCCGCTTCATCAGCCATTGCCCCGCCCCCAGCGTCTGAAGTCGCGGCGAGGTGATCACCATGCCCACGGTCGCGAAATCGGTACCATGCGCGAACCACATGGCCGAACCAAGAACCCGGCCGATCTCATCGAGCGCTACGAACCCGTGTCCCGACTGCCGCAGGAATTGCCAGTCTTCAGCGCGATGCGGCCATCCCACGGAGAGCGAGAGTGCATGCAAGCGGTCCAGCTCAACGCCTTCGATGTCGCCAATCCGCATCGAGAAGGTATCGATTTTCAAGCTTCCGGACGGCTTCAATTCCATGCCCCTGAAAGATTATCGTACTAGAAGGCGACGTGTCGCTGGCTACTTTCCGGCTGCCAACGCTAAACAAGCAGACCGATACGATTTGCTCGAAAGCCATGCGGCAACGCTAGATTCAACTGAAACACTTCCGCTTTCGGCACGCAATCGCGAAAGAACGCGCACATCCTCTGCCGAAATCGAGTAGCCGACGGCATCGATCCCGGCAAACCCGAAATGCCAAACCCGAAATGCTTTGAGGGCTGGAATGGACGTCTTCGACATCCTGGACCGACTTGTCGCCTTTCCGTCGGTCGCCGGCAAGCCGAACGGCGATATCGCCGGCTGGATCGAGGCCTATCTCGCAGAGCACGGGACGCAGGCTGCCCTGCTCCGAGGGCCGGAAGGCGACCGGTCCAATCTGTTCGCGACGATCGGCCCCGCCAACGTCCCTGGCTATATTCTGTCCGGCCACATGGACGTCGTCCCCGCCAGCGAGCCGCAATGGAGTTCTAGCCCTTTCGCGCTGCGCAAGGAGGGCGAACGGCTCTATGGACGCGGCACCACTGATATGAAGGGGTTTCTTGCCGCGGTGCTCGCGACGGTGCCTCTCTTGGCGAAAATGCACCTTGCCAGGCCGATCCATCTCGCCTTCTCCTATGACGAGGAGGTGGGGTGCCGCGGTGTACCGCATTTGATCGCCCGCCTTCCCGGACTTTGCGCGAAGCCGCTCGGCGTTATCGTTGGCGAGCCGAGCGGCATGCGCGCCGTGCGCGGCCACAAGGGCAAGGCGGCCGCCCGCGTGATCATCAACGGGCGCTCCGGCCATTCCTCCCGACCCGATCTTGGGCTCAACGCCATCCATGCCATGGCCGATGCGCTGAGCGCGGCCGTGACCGAGGCCGAACAGCTGACGCACGGTCCGTTCGACCCTGCCTTCGAGCCGCCCTACTCCTCGCTGCAAGCCGGCGTGGTGACTGGCGGACATCAGGTCAACATCATCCCCGACACCTGCACGCTGGACCTCGAGGCGCGCGCCATACCCGGCGTCGACCCCGCCAGCCTGCTGGCGCCTGTAAGGGCGCGAGCAGAGGCCCTTGCGGCCCACGGCTTTCGCATCGAATGGGCGCCGCTGAGCGCCTATCCGGCGATGTCGCTGCCGCCAGATGCGCCGCTTGCGGGACTGCTGCACGCCTTGACCGGCGAGGCGCCGCTTGCCGCCGTCAGCTACGGCACGGAGGCCGGGCTTTACCAGGCCGCCGGGTTCGATGCGATCATCTGCGGACCGGGCGACATCGACCGCGCCCACAAGCCGGACGAATACATACTCACCAGCGAACTCGCCACCTGCCAGCGATTGATCGAGGCGCTGGGTGCCCGCTGCGCGGCTTGAAGGGAACCGGAATGACATTCCTGTTCAATTCCGATGCGCGGCGCGGGGCGATCTTCGCCGATGCCTTCGCCAAGGAGCTGCCGGACGTCCCCTTCACGATGGACCCCGCAACGGTCGATCCCGACGCCGTGCGCTATCTCATGACCTGGACCGCGCCAGAAGACCTCGCCCGCTACAGGAACCTGGAGATCCTGTTTTCCATTGGCGCCGGGGTCGACCAGTTCCGCCTCGATAGCGTACCGGAGCAGGTGAAGATCGTGCGTACGATCGAGGAAGGCATCGTGCGCATGATGCAGGAGTATGTGGCGCTGGCCGTGCTCGCCCTGCATCGCAGCCTGCCTGCCTATCTGGCGCAGCAGCGCGCCGGCGAATGGCGGGACGTCCCCCAGCTGCAGGCCGGGTCGCGCCGGATCGGCGTGCTCGGCCTCGGGCAGCTTGGCCAGGCAGTCCTCGACCGCCTGAAGCCCTTCGGCTTTCCGCTCGCCGGTTGGAGCCGCTCGCCACGGCAGATCGAAGGCGTGACCTGCCATCACGGCGAACTCGGGCTGGAGGAGATGCTCGCGGCCAGCGACATACTGGTCTGCCTGCTGCCGCTGACCGAGGAGACACGCGGTTTCCTCGATGCCCGCCTGTTTGCGAAACTGCCCAAGGGCGCGGCCCTCGTCCACACCGGCCGGGGCCCGCAGCTCGATCATAAGGCGCTTGTCGCCGCTCTCGACAGCGGCCACCTTTCGGCGGCGATGATCGACGTGACCGATCCCGAACCGCTGCCGGCCTGCCATCCTTTCTGGCGGCATCCAAAGATCGTGCTGACCCCGCATGTCGCCAGCGTCACCCAACCCGTGACAGCCGCGCTGGCCGTCATCGAAAACATCCGCCGCCACCGCGACGGGCTCGACCCTATCGGGCTCGTCGACCGGTCGCGCGGCTATTGAAATCCAAGCTGAAAGGCCATCCCTTGTCCCTGCTCAAGACCGTCGATACCAGCCCTGCATTTCCCCCGCGCGAATCCGGGGCGCTGCCTGAACGGCTGATTGCCGGCAACCCCGCCTTCAAGACCTGGGCGCAGGACGTCGCCAAGGACGACCTCGTCCATACCGGCGTCTGGGAGGCGACGCCTGGGGAAACGCGCTCAATCAAGGGCGACACTTTCGAGTTCTGCCACATCCTCTCGGGCGTGATTGAAATCACGCCCGATGGCGGCGAGGCGGTGACCTACCGCGCCGGCGATAGCTTCGTGATGAAGCCTGGTTTCACCGGTGTCTGGAAGACCATCGAGACGGTGCGCAAGATCTACGTGACGGTCGGATAGCGGAACCTGCATGACGTACTGGCCTGCGCCGAAGAATTTGCCGTCTCTTGCCTCGAGCACACAACATTCATCGGCAACGGATCACCGAACAGCGCATGCTGCCTGGCAGTACGCGCTACGCTCCAGTCAATGCTGGAAAGCGGTCACCCTATGAACCGAGCCTCGATATGAGCCTGAGCTTCGATCCGGATACGGTTCCCCTCCCGATTGGCCATTTCATCGGCGCAGAGCTTATCGCGGACGATGGTGCGATCGAGATGCGCCGTCCGTCCGACGGTAAGGTCTATGCCGACTGTCCCGTGGCTGACGCGGATATCGTCGACCGCGCTGTGGAAAGCGCCAAGGCGGCGCTGAAGGCCAGCAACTGGGGGGGCGTCAGGCCGCGCGAGCGCACAAGGGCGCTGCACGCCTGGGCCGACCTGATCGAGGCGGAAGCGGCAACGCTGGCTCGGATCGAGGCGCTGTGCTCGACCCGGCCCGTCGGCCAGCTCATCGCCGGCGACATCGCCGTCACCGCCGAGCAGATCCGCTTCTTCGCTGAGTTCGCCGACAAGGAAGGCAGTGAGCTGGTGCCTACCGACGACACCACTCTCGGCATGATCATGAGCGAGCCCCACGGCGTGGTCGGCGCGATAACGCCGTGGAATTTCCCCATCTCGATGGCCGGCTGGAAGCTCGGCCCGGCGCTGGCCGCAGGCAACGCGGTCGTGCTGAAGCCCTCCGAGATGACGCCGTTTTCCGCTGTCTGTTTGGCGCAACTCGCGGTGAAGGCAGGCCTGCCGGCAGGGCTCGTCAACGTGGTGCTGGGCGATGGGCCGACGACCGGCACGGCGCTGACCGGCCATGCCGAAATCGCCAAGGTCTCCTTCACCGGCTCTACCCGCGCCGGCTCGGCCATCATGGAGAACGTCGCCCGCACCGGCGTCAAGCCGATGACGCTGGAACTGGGCGGCAAGAGCCCGCAGATCGTCTTTGCCGATGCCGATCTCGACAAGGCGGCGACGGCGATCGCCGGCAGCGTCACCTTCAACGCCGGCCAGGCCTGCGTGGCCGGCACGCGTCTGATCGTCGAGAAAAGCGTCGCCGACAAGCTGACGGCCGCGATCCTGGAGAAGATGAAGGCGGCACGCCCCGGCCCGACCTGGGACGAGGCGACGCACTATTCACCTGTTATCTCGGAACGGCAGCGGGCGCGTATCGACGGCATCGTGCGGGCCGCGATCGGGGCCGGCGGCGAATGCCTGAGCGGCGGCAACGTTATGGACGACCCCGGCTATTTCTATGAGCCGACGCTGATCGCCAATGTCGATCAGGCCAATCCGGCGATCGTCGAGGAAATCTTCGGCCCGGTCCTGACAGTCCAAACCTTCGAGACCGAGGACGAGGCGCTGGCGCTGTCCAGCCATCCGACCTATGGGCTGGCTTCCGGCCTGTTCACCTCGGACCTGTCCCGCACGATCCGGTTCGCACGCAAACTCGAAGCAGGTACCGTCTGGGTCAACCGCTACAGCCGCTCGCGAGACCATATTCTGCCCACCGGCGGCTACAAGCGCTCCGGCATCGGCAAGGACCTTGGCCGCGAAGCCTATCTCGCCAACCGCAGGACAAAGAGCGTCCTGATCAGCCTGTAAAGAGATGCCGATGAAGTCCTATTCGATCGCCCTGATCCCCGGTGACGGCGTCGGACGCGATGTGACCGCCGCCGCCTGGTCCGTGCTGGAGACAGCGGCCGGGCAGGCCGGCTTTGCCTTGACCGGAACCGAGTTCCCCTGGTCCTGCAAATTCTACAAGGACACCGGCCGCATGATGCCGCAGGACGGCATTGAGACTTTGCGCAGCTTCGACGCGATCCTGCTAGGCGCGGTTGGCTGGCCGGCGGAAGTGCCGGATTCCGTTTCGCTGCACGGCTTGCTGCTGCCGATCCGCAAGGCATTCGTGCAATATGCCAACATCCGGCCGCACCGCCTGCTGCCAGGCGTGACAGGCCCGCTGCGGGCGGAAGGTTTCGACATTTTGTGCATCCGCGAGAACACCGAAGGCGAATATTCGGGCGCCGGCGGGCGCGTGCATCAAGGCACGCTGGACGAGGTCGCTGTCGAGACCTCGATCTTCACCCGTGCCGGCGTCGAGCGCATCCTGCGTTTCGGCTTCGAGCAGGCGCGGACACGGCGCGGCAAGCTCGCCTCCGTCACCAAGTCCAACGCGCAGAAATACTCGATGGTGTTCTGGGACGAGATCGCGCAAAAGCTGGCCGCGGAATACTCTGACGTAGCCGTGACCAGCTATCATGTCGACGCGCTCGCCGCGCGCATGATCATGGCGCCGGAGAGCCTCGACGTGGTCGTCGCCTCCAACCTGTTCGGCGACATCCTCACCGACATCGGCGCGGCGATCCAGGGCGGGCTCGGCTACGCCGCCTCGGCCAACATCAATCCCGATCGCTCGGCGCCGTCCATGTTCGAGCCGGTGCACGGCTCGGCGCCCGACATCGCGCATCTGGGCATCGCCAATCCGATCGCCGCCATCTGGTCCGGCGCCATGATGCTCGACCATCTCGGCGAAGCGGCCGCCGCCGGCCGGGTCATGCAAGCGGTCGAAGCGACAACCGCGCGCGGCATTGGAACCACTCCGGGCAAAGACAGAACGGAGGCCATCACGGCCGCCGTCGTCGCCGCGCTCTCCTGATTGCAAGGTCGTTCTCGATGAAAAACCTCAAAGACAAAAGTCTCTTCCGCGAAGTCGGCCTGATCGGCGGTGAATGGGTCGCTGCCGGCTCCCGCAAGACGGTCGATGTTGTCGATCCAGCGACCCAGGCGGCGATCGGCACGGTGCCCGATATGGCCGGTCCGGAGACTCGCGCGGCCGTAGAGGCCGCAGCGTCCGCCTATGGGGATTGGAGGAAAAAGACCAACGCTGAGCGCGCCGGCCTCCTGGAGGCCTGGCATGGCCTCATGCTTGCGCATCTGGACGATCTTGCGCTGATCCTGACGACCGAACAGGGCAAGCCGCTGGACGAGGCCAGGGGCGAGATCCGCTACGGCGCTTCCTTCGTCAAATGGTTTGCGGAGGAGGCACGCCGCATCAATGGCCACACCATCCCCTCGCCGACGCCGGACCGGCGCATCATCGTGCTGAAGGAACCGGTCGGTGTGTGTGGCATCATCACGCCGTGGAACTTCCCCAACGCGATGATCACCCGCAAGGTCGCGCCGGCGCTGGCCGCCGGCTGCACGGTGGTGATCAAGCCGTCCGAGTTCACGCCCTATTCGGCGCTGGCGCTCGGCGTGCTTGCCGAACGGGCAGGCATCCCCGCCGGCGTCATCAACATCGTCACCGGCATGCCGGCCGAGATCGGCAATGAGATCATGGCGAACGAGACCGTGCGCAAGATCTCCTTCACCGGCTCGACGCGGGTCGGTTCGCTGCTGATGCGCGGGGCGGCCGACAGCGTGAAGCGGCTCAGCCTCGAACTCGGCGGCAACGCACCCTTCATCGTCTTCGACGACGCCGATCTCGACCTCGCTGTCGAGGGCGCTCTCGTCTCCAAGTTCCGCAACGGCGGCCAGACCTGTGTGTGCGCCAACCGCATCCTCGTGCAGTCCGGAGTCTATGAAACCTTCGCAGCGAAGCTTTCCGCCCGTGTCAACGCCATGACGGTTGGACCCGGCACGCAGCCCGGCGTCGCCATCGGGCCGATGATCAACATGGCAGCGGTCGAGAAGATAAACCGCCATGTCGAGGACGCGCTCGCCAAAGGTGCAACGACTATTACCGAGAGGCCAGCTTTGCCGGACGGCCCTCAATATGTCGCGCCGCTGGTGCTGACCGGCGCGACAAAGGACATGCAGCTCGCCGGCGAGGAAACGTTCGGCCCGGTCGCGCCGCTTTTCCGGTTCGAGACGGAAGAAGAAGCGATCACGCTGGCCAACGGCACGCCCTACGGGCTTGCTTCCTACTTCTACACCGAAAACCTGAAACGCGCCTGGCGCGTCGGCGAGGCGCTGGAATTCGGCATGGTGGGTCTCAACACCGGCTCGGTCTCGATGGAGGTCGCCCCCTTCGGCGGCGTCAAGCTGTCCGGCCTCGGGCGAGAGGGCGCGCAGGCCGGCATCGAGGAATATCTCGAGATGAAGAGCTTCCACATGGGAATAGGCAGTAGGTAATTGGCAGCAGGGAATTGGGAGATTCTGCCTACTGCCTACCTCACCCGGTCAAGCGCCTTGTAGTAGAGGCCGACCATCGGCAGGAACCAGGGCTTGCCGGAATAGCCGGGAATGGAAGGCCACTCGAGTCCCTTCAGCGGATTGCGGTCCTCGCGGCCGAGCATGGCATCGGCCATGATCATGCCAAGGTGCGTGGAAAGCTGCGCACCATGGCCGGAATAGCCCATCGCGTACCAGACGCCGTCATGGTAGCCGGCGCGTGGGAAGCGGTCCTTGGTCATGTCGACCAGCCCGCCCCAGCAGTAATCGATCTCGACCTTGGCGAGTTGTGGGAAGATCGCCGCGAGGCCTGCCTGCAGTATCTGTCCGCTCCTGGCGTCGGAGCGCTGGTCCGATGTCGCCGAAAAGCGCGCGCGGCCGCCGAAGATCAGGCGCCTGTCGGGCGAAAGCCGGAAATAGTTGCCGATGTTCATCGAGGTCACGCATGTCCGGTTGCCCGGCATGGTCGCGGCAATCTCGACGTCGCTCAACGGCCGCGTGGCGATGATGAAGCTGCCGACGGAAATGATCCTGCGGCGGAAGTAGCCGAAATTCGGAGTGGTGTAGGCGCCGGTCGCCACCAGCACATTGTCGGCGCTGACGCGGCCACGCGAGGTGGTCAGTTGGTGCCTGCCGCCGGCCTGCTTGCGATCGGTGACCGCCGCATTCTCGTGGATCACGGCGCCGTGGCGGGCGGCTGATGTGGCGAGACCAGCCACATAACGCCCCATATGCATCATGGCGCTCTTCTTCGACAGCATCGCGCCGTGGAAGGGCGAGCCGATCTCGGACTTGAGATCCGCCGCCGACAGCAGCGCCGTATCCGGATCCACCTCGGCATGAAGGACCTCGAAGTTGCGGGCGATTGATGCCAAATGCTGCGGCTTCGAGGCGAGCTTCAGCTTGCCGGCGCGGCGGAAATTGCAGTCGATGCCTTCCTCCGCGACCAGCGCCTCTATGGTGTCGACGGAGTCGTCCAGCGCCCGGTAGAGGGCGATTGCGCGTTCCTTGCCGAGCTCCGCCTTGGCGGAGAGGTAGCTGTGGGCGAGGCCGTTGTTGAGGTGCCCGCCATTGCGGCCGGATGCGCCCCAGCCGACCCGCTCCGCCTCCAGCACGACCACCTTGGCGCCGGCCTTGGCCAATTGGCGCGCGGCGGCGAGACCAGTGAAGCCGCCGCCGATGACGGCGGCATCGTAGTGCCCCTCGACCGGGCCTTGCGCCCCGCCGGAAAAGACGGGGGCCGTGTCGTGCCAGTAGGAGACGAACTTCATCGGCTATCCGCCTGTTTCAGAGACCGACGACGCCTGCAAGACCCGAAATGTCCGATATCTCGACATAGCCGTAATACGGGTTGGCCGGTTCGTGGCCGCGATTGACCCAGACCTTGTTCTTGATGCCGAGATCGTGTGCCGACATCAGGTCGTAGCGGAAAGAGGACGAGCAGTGAAGAACGTCCTCCGGGCCACAGCCCAGCATGTCGAACATGTATTCGAAAGCCCGGAAGCGGGGCTTGTACGCCTGCGCCTGCTCTGCCGTGTAGACGGCATGGAACGGCGCGCCGAGCTTTTCGACATTGGACATGATCTGAGCGTTCATCGCGTTGGACAGGATGACCAGCGGAATTTCCTCGGCGACCTTCGCCAGGCCCGCCGGGACGTCGGCGTGCGGTCCCCAGGTCGGCACGCGCTCGTAGACCATCCTTGCGTCGCCCGGGCTGAAGGCGAGGCCGTTGCGCTTGCAGGCGCGTTCGAGCGCGTTGTGGACGACGTCGGCGTAGGGCTTCCAGTCACCCATGATCTCGTCGAGCCGGTACGCCGCGAAGTTCTTGATGAACTCCTGCATGCGCGGCTCGTCGAGCCGGCTGCCATAGAGGTCGCGCGCCGCTTCCGCCATCTGGAAAAAAGTCAACGTGCCGTAGCAGTCGAAGGTGATGTATTTGGGCCTGAAGGAAGCCATGTCCGTCGATCTCCGGTGGAAGCACATCCGCATTGGGATGTTTTTCATCATAGAGCGGCAGGCGGCGGGCGACCTGACCGAAATCGCCCTTCCGAAAGCAGAAAGTTCCGTATCCGCCATCCGCTTTGGCACGCTGTAGCATCTGGCATGCCGATAGCTGCGCCGCGCGCGGCGTGAAGCGCCCCCGCCGCGGACGGTGCCAGCACAAGATGCGGCACACCCCTCGCGCTACGGCGAAAGATACTGTCCAAGCCAAAGCCTTCAGATGATCTGCGGCACGCCGATGGCCGAAACTTGTCGTCAGACGGAAGGATGCCTCATGCCGCAGGGCGACATTGAACTCCGAGCCTTCGGGCCCGACCATATCGAGGGAGCCGTAGTGCTTTCCCGCCAGGAGAATTGGCCACATCGCCCGCAGGACTGGCAGATGGCGCTGCAGCTCTCGAACGGTGCGGTCGCGCTCGACGATCAGGGCCGCGTCACCGGAACTATCCTGGTAACGCCCTACGGCGCGGATTGCGCCATGATCAACATGGTGATCGTCGACAGGAACGCGCGCGGCAAGGGGCTTGGGCGCCGGCTCATGGATCAGGCCTTCGCCTTGGCCGGGGACCGTCCGCTGCGGCTCGTCGCGACGGCGGACGGCATGCCTCTCTATGAGAAACTGGGGTTCGTGCCCTCCGGCGCCATTCTGCAGCATCAAGGCAAGGTTGCGGAGCTTGGCGAGCCCGATGGCGTAGAGGCCGCAAGCATCGGCGATCTGCCTGAAATCAAGGCGCTGGACCGCGACGCCTATGGCGCCGACCGTGAAGCACTGATCGATGCGCTGGCCGAGCGCGGCCAATTCGCCGTCATCCGCCGCGACGGCGCCATCGAGGCCTATGCCGCGATCCGGCCGTTCGGACGCGGCGAGGTGATTGGTCCGGTCATCGCGGGAAGTATCGACGAGGCGAAGGCCCTGATCGGCTTCTTCGCCGCCCCGCGCGCCGGCGCCTTCCTGCGCGTGGATACCGGCAGCGGGACCGGCATCGCCGGCTGGCTCGAGGAAATCGGCCTCACCCATGTCGGCGGCGGCATAGCCATGGACCGTCCGCCCAAGACGGTTGCGGAGCAGCCCAGGCCAAAAGTTTACGCCCTCGCCAACCAGGCGCTGGGATAGTCGGAGAACAACAATGCTCGCCAATTCCCTGATCGAACTCGATCGCGCCCATCTCATCCACCCTGTCTCTTCATACCGTGGTCATGAGGCGCACGGCGTGCGCGTGTTGAAATCGGCGAAGGGCGCGACCGTGACCGATGCGTCCGGCCGGCAGCTTCTCGACGGTTTCGCGGGGCTGTGGTGTGTCAATGCCGGCTACGGCCATGACAGCATCGTCGAGGCAGCGGCCAGGCAGATGCGAGAGCTTCCCTACGCCACCGCCTATTTCGACCTCGGCTCGGAGCCGGCCATCCGCCTCGCGTCGGAACTGGCCGAGCGCGCGCCAGGCGACCTCAACCACGTCTTTTTCACCCTTGGGGGGTCGGACGCGGTCGACAGCACGATCCGGTTCGTCCGCTACTACTGGAATGCCAGGGGCGAGCCGAAACGCGATCAGTTCATTTCCATCGAGCAGGGTTATCACGGCTCGTCCGTGGTCGGCGCCGGCCTGACCGCCCTGCCCGCCTTTCACGCCGGTTTCGGCATTCCCTTCGAATGGCAGCACAAGATCCCCTCCCCCTATCCCTACCGCAACCCGGTCGGCCAGGTCGGCAACGCGATCATCGCCGCATCGCTCGCCGCGCTGAAGGCCAAGATCGAGGAGATCGGGCCGGAGCGGGTCGCCGCCTTCTATGCCGAGCCGATCCAGGGCTCGGGTGGCGTCATCGTTCCACCGAAAGGCTGGATCAAGGCCATACGCGAACTCTGCCGGGAGTACGGCATCCTGTTCATCGCCGATGAGGTGATCACCGGTTTCGGCCGCACGGGGCCTTTGTTCGCCTGCACCGATGAGGACATCGTTCCCGATTTCATGACGACGGCGAAGGGTCTGACCTCGGGCTATGTTCCCATGGGCGCCGTGTTCATGGCCGATCATGTCTACGACGTCATCGCCGATGGCGCGGGCGCCTCGGCCGTCGGTCACGGCTACACCTATTCCGCCCATCCCGTCAGCGCCGCCGTCGCGCTCGAGGTGCTGAAGCTCTACGAAGACGGCCTTCTGGAGAATGGCGTCAAGGCCGGCGCCCGCCTGATGGCAGGACTGGCAAGCCTGACCGACCACCCCCTCGTCGGCGACGTGCGCGGCCGCGGCATGCTTGCCGCGATCGAACTGGTGGTCGACAAGCAGAAGAAGACGCCGCTTCCGGCGTCGGCCATGCCGGCGCGGCGGGTCTTCGACAGGGCGTGGGACAATGGCCTCATCATCCGTGCCTTTGCGCATGGGGTTATCGGCTATGCACCGCCGCTCTGCTGCACCGATGCCGACATCGATGCGATCATCGAGCGCACGCGCCGGACGCTCGACCAGACGCTGGACGATCCAGACGTCCGCCAGGCCCTGGCATGATGGCGGCGAAATATGTCGTGTCTCGAAATATCGCCGGGGCAGACGATTTCGCAATTTTGTGCCGCCCCCTCACGCCTTTTCGGCGAATCCAGCGCGGGGGAAGTGCCAGACTGCTTATAAGACAAGGCCAGAAAGCCCGGATTTCCGGGCCTTCAAAAAGGGCCAACGCCCCCGACAGCACGGAATTTTGTTCTGTTCAACACATGCAATTCGGCCGTACGCAGAGGAGAGCCAGTCTTGGCCAGGGGCTTTAGCGAATTCAAATACATGACCTTCGATGTGGTCGGCACGCTGATCGACTTCGAAGGCGGGATCACGACCTGCCTGGCGGGAATTGCCGCCGAGGCCGGCGTTTCGATCGATGGCGAGGAGGCGCTGGCCCTTTACCGGCAGGCCCGCTACATGCCCGATGCGGGCCTGTTTCCCGACGATCTCGCACGTGTCTACAGAGTTATCGCGCTGCGGCTCGGCCTGCCGGCCGAGGAGAAATACGGCGTCCGCCTGCGGGATTCGGCCAGCGTCTGGCAAAGCTTCCCCGACAGCGCGGCGGCGTTGGCGGACCTTGCGAAGTCGCACAGATTGATCGCCATGACCAATGCAAGGCGCTGGGCGCTCGATCATTTCGAGAAGCAGCTCGGTTCGCCCTTTTTCGCTACCTTTACCGCCGACGATACAGGCACGGAGAAACCGGACCCGGCCTTCTTCCAGAAGGTCTTCGATTTCGTGGCCTCACAGGGGGACAGCAAGGACGACATCCTGCACGTCGCGCAAAGCCAGTACCACGACATTGGCATATCCCGGGCGCTTGGCATGACCAATTGCTGGATCGAGCGCCGGCATGCCCAGAAAGGTTACGGCGGCACGATCGAGCCCGAGCGTTTCACCGCGCCTGACTACCACTTCACGTCAATGGCGGCCCTTGCCGCCGCCGTGCGGGAAAACCTGAAGCAACGAACCTGAGCCCAAGCCCGGAAAGCCGCAGCAAGACGAGCAATCCGGAAAAACAAACAGAAAGGGGAATGATATGACCGACAAGATCACGAACTGGACCAGCGCAGACGATGCCATGGTCGAGAATGCCATTCGGCGGGGCGCGAGCCGCCGCGAACTCCTCAAGCTGCTGCTGGCCGGCGGCGCCGCGATCGCCGCGGGCAGCGTGGTGCTTGGCCGCGCCACCAATGCCGTCGCCGCCACGCCGGTTTCCGGCGGCAGTTTCAAGGCCGCCGGCTGGTCCTCCTCGACCGCCGACACGCTCGATCCGGCAAAGGCGTCGCTGTCGACCGACTATGTCCGCTGCTGCTCGCTCTACAACCGCCTGACTTTCCTCGACAAGGACGGCGTCACGCAGATGGAGCTGGCCGAAAGCTTCGACAGCAAGGACGCCAAGACCTGGACAGTGAAGCTGCGCAAGGGCGTCACCTTCCACGACGGCAAGGACCTCACCGCCGAAGACGTTGTCTTCTCGCTGAAGCGCCATCTCGACAAAGCGGTCGGTTCCAAGGTCGCCAAGATCGCCGCGCAGATGACCGGCTTCAAGGCGGTCGACAAGTCCACGGTCGAGATCACGCTCGCCGACCCGAATGCCGACCTTCCGACCATCCTGGCGCTGCATCACTTCATGATCGTCCAGGACGGCACCACCGACTTCTCCAAGGGCAACGGCACCGGCGCCTTCGTGCTGCAAACGTTCGAACCGGGCGTGCGTTCGGTCGTCACCAAGAACAAGAACTACTGGAAATCCGGCAAGCCCCACCTGGATTCGTTCGAATTCATCGCCATCAGCGACGACAGCGCCCGCGTCAACGCCCTGCTCTCCGGTGATATCAATTTTGCGGCCTCGATCAATCCGCGCGCGATGAAGCTCATTGCCGGACAGCAAGGCTTCGAACTGTCGAAAACCACCTCGGGCAACTATACGGACCTCAACATCCGGCTCGACATGGATCCGGGCAATAAGGCCGACTTCGTCGCTGGCATGAAATACCTCGTCAACCGCGAGCAGATCGTCAAATCGGCATTGCGCGGCCTCGGCGAAATCGGCAACGACCAGCCTGTCTCGCCGGCGAACATCTTCCACAATGCCGACCTCAAGCCGAAGGCCTTCGACCCGGACAAGGCCAAGTTCCACTTCCAGAAGTCGGGCCTGCTCGGTCAGTCCATCCCCGTGGTCGCGTCCGATGCCGCGACGTCGTCGATCGACATGGCGGTGATCATCCAGGCCGCCGGTGCCGATATCGGCATGAAGCTCGATGTCCAGCGCGTGCCGTCCGACGGCTACTGGGACAATTACTGGCTCAAGGCGCCGATCCATTTCGGCAACATCAATCCGCGCCCGACGCCCGACATCCTGTTCTCGCTGCTCTACGCCTCCAACGCGCCCTGGAACGAAAGCCAGTACAAGTCCGAGAAGTTCGACAAGCTGCTCGTCGAGGCGCGCGGCTCGCTCGACCAGGCCAAGCGCAAGGAAATCTACGGCCAGATGCAGACCATGGTCTCCGAGGAGGCCGGCACCATCATCCCGGCCTACATTTCCAACGTGGATGCTCTCTCCAGCAAGGTGAAGGGTTTGGAGGCGAACCCGCTCGGTGGCATGATGGGCTACGCAATGGCGGAATATCTCTGGCTCGAAGCCTGAGAGGCGCCTGCCAGGGACCGGACCGCCGGTCCCTGGCACCGATTGCGCAACATGGCTTGGCCGAACGCAACCGCAGGAGCGCTTCCATGACGTCTGGGGTTCTAAACCTCGTGCTGAAGCGGCTGGCAATCGCGGTCGTTACACTTCTGATCGTCCTTTTCGCCGTGTTTTTCGCCACCAGCATGCTGCCTGGCGACACAGCGTCGATCCTGCTCGGCCAGGCGGCTACACCCGAAGCCGTCGCCGGCCTGCGCGAGGCCATGCATCTCAACGATCCGGCAATCCTGCGCTTCCTACGCTGGCTTCTCGGCCTGCTCCACGGCGATCTCGGCACTTCCTATGCCAACGAGATGCCGGTCGCGGCGCTGATCGGCGGGCGCTTCGTCAACACCATGGAGCTCGCCGGCATCACCACGCTGCTCTCGGTGCCCCTGGCGCTGACGCTCGGCATCACCGCCGCCATGTTGCGCGGTTCCCTCTACGACCGCACCGTCACCATTCTTGCGATCGGCGTCATCTCCGTGCCCGAATTCATGGTCGCGACCCTCGCGGTCCTGCTTTTCGCCGTTTATCTCAAATGGCTGCCGGCACTGTCCTCGGTCAATGAGGCGCATACGCTGACCGACCTCGTGCGCATCTATGCCATGCCGGTGATCACGCTGACCTTCGTCATCTCGGCTCAGATGATCCGCATGACCCGCGCCGCGGTGATCGAAACGCTGTCCACGCCTTATGTCGAGATGGCGCTGCTCAAAGGCGCCTCACGCGGCCGCATGGTGCTCAAGCACGCACTTCCCAATGCGCTCGGGCCGATCGTCAACGCGGTTGCGCTGTCGCTGTCCTATCTGGTCGGCGGCGTCATCATCGTGGAGACGATCTTCAACTATCCCGGCATCGCCAAGCTGATGGTCGATGCGGTCGCGACCCGCGACCTGCCGCTGATCCAGAGCTGCGCGATGATCTTCTGCCTCGGCTACCTTCTGCTCATCACGATCGCCGACATCATCGCCATCATGTCCAACCCGAGGCTCAGATGACGATGGCCCGCGTGGCAGCTTCCCAACGGTCCTTGCTGGGCCACAGCTACAACCTCGTGGGTGTCGTCGCCTCGCTGGTCATCCTGGCGTGGACGCTGATCGCCATCTTCGCGCCCACCATCATTCCCCATTCGATCGGCGACATCGTCGACGACGATTATTTCGGCCCGATGCGTCAGGGCTTATGGCTCGGCTCGGACTATCTGGGGCGAGACATGCTCTCGCGGGTGCTAATGGGTGCGCGCTACACCGTCGGCATATCGCTCGCCTCCGTCTGTATCGCCTGCTTTTCCGGCGTCGTGCTGGGAATGATCGCGGCCGTCACCGGCGGCTGGCTCGACACCTGCCTCAGCCGCTTCCTCGACGCCATGAACTCCATTCCCAGCAAGCTGTTCGGCCTTGTGGTCGTTGCCGCGGTCGGCTCGTCGATCCCGGCGCTGATCCTGACGCTCGCCGTCATCTACATACCGGGCGCCTACCGCTTCGCGCGGGCGCTCGCCGTCAACATCAACACCATGGACTTCATGACCGTCGCTCGCGTCCGCGGCGAAAGCACCGCCTATCTCATCGGGTCAGAGATCCTGCCCAATATCATGCGCCCGGTGCTGGCCGACTTCGGCCTGCGCTTCGTCTTCATCGTGCTCTTGCTGTCCGGCCTGTCCTTCCTCGGGCTCGGCCTGCAGCCGCCGCTCGCCGACTGGGGCGCGCTGGTGCGCGAGAACATAGGCGGCCTGCCCTTCGCAGCTCCCGCTGTCATCGTTCCCTCGCTGGCGATCGCTAGCCTCACCATCAGCGTCAACCTGCTGATCGACAATCTGCCGCAGAAGATCAGGGACAGGGACGCATGACCAATCTCGTCGAGGTCAGGAACCTGAGGATCGAGGCGACGACCGACGCCGGACGCGTCGTCGAAATCATCAAGGGCGTCAGCCTCGACATCGCCGACGGCGAGATCGTCGCCCTGATCGGCGAGAGCGGCTCGGGCAAGACGACAATCGCGCTCTCCCTCATGGGCTATGCGCGGCCCGGCTGCCGGATCACCGGCGGCGAGATCAATGTGAACGGCAAGAACATGGCCGCGCTTGCCGAAAAGCAGCGCGCCAAATTGCGCGGCACCGACATCGCCTATGTTCCGCAAAGTGCCGCCGCCTCCTTCAACCCTTCGTCCACCATCATGGAGCAGGTGATCGAGGTTACGCGCATCCACGGGCTGATGCCGCCGGAGCAGGCACGAAAGCGCGCGGTCGAGCTGTTCCGGGCGTTGTCGCTGCCGGACCCGGAAGGGATCGGCGCCCGTTATCCGCACCAGGTTTCAGGCGGGCAGCTGCAGCGGCTGTCGG
The DNA here is from genome assembly GCF_002294905.1 of Mesorhizobium sp. WSM4308. Lineage (NCBI taxonomy): Bacteria > Pseudomonadati > Pseudomonadota > Alphaproteobacteria > Hyphomicrobiales > Phyllobacteriaceae > Mesorhizobium > Mesorhizobium sp. WSM4308. Next base: position 47,441 of record NZ_NSFW01000024.1, read on the forward strand.
CTGCGATGGCGCTGATCGGCAATCCCAAGCTGATGATCTTCGACGAGCCGACGACGGCACTCGACGTGACGACGCAGATCGACGTGCTGAAGGCATTCAAGTCGGTCATGCGGGCCGGTGGGATAGCGGGTGTCTACGTTTCCCACGACCTCGCGGTCGTCGCCCAGATCGCCGATCACATCGTTGTGCTGAAGGGCGGCGAAGTGCAGGAGGCCGGCACCACGGCTCAGATCCTTTCGGCTGCCCAGCACCCCTACACGCGCGAACTGCTGGCTGCCTTCGAACCGAAACCGCGGCAAGCACATGCGGACGCGGATGCCGGCACGAAGCCGTTGCTGCGTATCGACAATGTGACCGCCGGCTATGGCTCGTTGCGGGCCGACGGACTGCCGCTTGTCCGCGCTGTCAATTCCGTCAGCCTGGTCGTCGAGAAGGGGCGCAATCTTGGCGTCATCGGCGAATCCGGCTGCGGAAAATCGACGCTGGCGCGCGTCATCGCCGGCATCCATCCGGCGGCGGGCGGCGACATCGTCTTCGACGGTAGGCTACTGGAGCGCGCCGCAGGCAAACGCAGCCAGGACCAACTGCGCGAGATGCAGATCGTGTTCCAGTATGCCGATACCGCGCTCAATCCGGCCAAGCCGGTGGAGGACATCATCTCCCGGCCGCTGGCCTTCTATCACCAGCTCGACCGGCAGGCGCGCTCGAAGCGCGTCGACGAACTGCTCGACATGGTTCGCCTGCCCCGGACGTTGCGCTACCGTCGCCCGTCGGAGCTCTCGGGAGGCCAGAAGCAGCGGGTGAACTTCGCGCGCGCTCTGGCGGCCGGGCCCAAGCTCATCATCTGCGACGAAATCACCTCGGCGCTCGACACGGTGGTGGCGGCCGCCGTGATCGAACTGCTCAAGGAGTTGCAGCGCGAGTTGGGTCTTTCCTACATTTTCATCAGCCACGACCTCTCCGTCGTCGAAGCGATCTGCGACGAAATCATGGTCATGTACAATGGCGAGCGGGTGGAGCAGATCACGCCCGACAGACTGAAGGCGCCCATCCACCCCTATTCGAAGCTTCTATTCTCCTCCGTGCCGAAGCTCGATCCGACATGGCTCGATGGCCTCGTCCGCGACCCCGAGCTGGTCAGCCAGTACGGTCACCGCTGATGCATTTCGCCCAGAAGTGTGCAGCGGTTCTGGGGCAAGGACAGGCATCAAAGCAAAAACTATAGGCGGCAGTGCCTCACCTCGGAAACAGGCTGGGCAGCGGCATGTGCGCCTTGACGATCGGGGACTTCAGCACCACGAAGCTGAAATACTTGTCGATGCCGATATCCATGTCGGTCAGCCGCTCCATGATGGTCTGGTACTCGGCGATGCCGGCGGTCACGAATTTCATCAAATAGTCGTAGCCGCCCGACACGAGGTGGCATTCGATGACCTGGTCAATCTTCTCCACAACGGCGAGAAAGCGGGCGAAGTCGACCTGGCGATGGTTCTTCAAGGTGATTTCGGTGAACACGGTCAGCGTCTGGCCGAGCTTGCCGATATTGACCTGCGCGGAATAGCCTTCGATGTAGCCTTCCGACTGCAATTTCTTCACCCGCATCAAGCACGGGCTCGGCGACAGATGCACCAGATCAGCCAGTTCCACATTGGTGATGCGGCCGTTCTTCTGCAATTCGTGTAGAATCTTGATGTCGATCCGATCCAGTTTCATGGCCGTCTCCGCAGAACGCATGCCGCAGCACAAAATGCTGCCTTGCTCGTAGGCATTGACACTACCACAGCCCGTTGGCCTGTCCATCCAAGTGGACAGCGCTTTGAAACGCAGTGGCTCCCGATTTCGACCGGGCTGCCGGAATAAAATTCTGCTTCAACTTCAACTGCGGCAGCGGCTGCCTGCACAACACGGTAGATTGGCGCGTCAAGGCAGAGAGACCATGCGCGTACCACTGCAGCAAATCGAGACATCTGGCGAACCGCCGCGGACCGCGGACGCGGTGGTGATCGGCGGCGGCATCGTCGGCATCTTCGCGGCCTATTATCTGGCACGGCGCGGCCTGAAGGTGGCGCTTGTCGAAAAGGGCCGCATTGGCGCCGAGCAGTCCTCGAGGAACTGGGGATGGTGCCGCCAGCAGAACCGCGACGCCCGCGAACTGCCGATGGCGACCCGAAGCCTTGAGTTGTGGGACAGCTTCGCGACGGAAAGCGGCCAAGACACCGGCTTCCGCCGCTGCGGCCTGCTCTATCTCAGCAATGACGATGCCGAACTGGCCGGCTGGGTGCGTTGGCGTGACTTCGCCAGGACGGCCGGTGTCACCACGCACATGCTCGACAGCGCCGAGGCCAGCGAGCGGGGTCGAGCCACTGGCCGGACCTGGAAGGGCGGTGTCTTCTCGCCGACCGACGGCACCGCCGATCCGTCGCGGGCCGCGCCCGCGGTCGCCCGGGCCATCCTCGAGCTCGGAAGCTCCGTGCACCAGAATTGTGCCGCGCGTGGCATCGAGACCGAGGGCGGACGCCTGAGTGGCGTGATCACCGAAAGCGGGACGATCCGGACCAAGGTGGCGGTGCTGGCCGGCGGCGCCTGGGCATCCTCCTTTTGCCGGCAGTTCGGTTTCCGCTTTCCGCAGGCGTCGATCCGCTCCTCCATTTTGTCGGTCTCGCCCGGCGCCGAGGGACTGCCGGATGCGCTGCACACGGCAAGGATTTCGGCGACACGACGCGGCGACGGCGGCTACACGCTCGCCATAAGTGGACGCGGCCGCGTGGACGTGACGCCGCAGCAGCTGCACTTCTCCTCGCAGTTCCTGCCCATGTTCCTGAAGCGGTGGCGCAGCCTCGCGCCCGGCGGCCTGCAGGGCATGTGCTCGGGCCACGAAACGCTCCGCCGCTGGCGGCTCGACCAGCCGACGCCGATGGAGCGGATGCGCATCCTCGATCCGGCCCCGGACCAGGCTACTATCCGCCTGACCCATGCCCGGGCACTCGAACTTCTGCCCGAACTTCGAAAGACCAGGATCAGCGCGGCCTGGGCCGGCTACATCGACAGCACACCGGATGGCGTGCCCGCTATCGGCGAGATTGATACCGTTCCGGGTTTCTTCCTGGCTGCCGGGTTCTCGGGACACGGCTTCGGCATCGGGCCCGGCGCCGGGCACCTCGTCGCCGATCTGATGACCGGGTCGCAACCGATCGTCGATCCGCAATCCTATGATCCCAGGCGCTTCGACACTTCGGTCTGGGGAAAGGTTGCCGACTTCTAACCCAAAGTTCCGGCACTCCGGATCGCTGTGAAACCGCATCAGCCGTCCCGCAGAAAAGCGCCGACAGGCGCCGGGCGGACAGGCGCTTGCCCGCGCAACCGGCCGACAGCACCAGGCGTGCAGCCGGTCTGCGCCGCGATGAGTTCGACGGCGACCAACTGACAATAGCGTCCCTGGCATCGCCCCATGCCGACGCGCGACAGCGATTTCACCCTGTTCGCTTCGCCGCCGCCGAAATCCACACTTTCGCGTACATCTCCGGCGGTCACGTTCTCGCAGCGGCAGACGACCGCGTCGTCGGGGAGTGCCCGCATCATCGCGGCAGGCCAGGGAAAGGCGCAAGCCATGCCAAGGGCAAAGCGCTCGAGCCGCGCAAGCTCGCGCAGATCGGCCGCGGTGGAAGGCGCTGGAAATCCAAGATCGGCAAGGCACGCCGCTGCCGCCAGACGCCCTGCGATCTCCGCAGCGTCTGCTCCCAGAAGACGAGCTCCATCGCCCGCGAGATAGGTCCCGTTGCCAGCGCGCCCCATCTGGTCGGTCTTCGGCAGCCATTGCCGCCACTGTTCCTCATAGGTGAAGGCGCATCCCGCCAGGTCGGACAGATGCGTCTCCGCCCGCAGGTGCCAGCCCATGCCTATCATGTCGCAAGGAGTGCAGTGCTCCCAGCCGCTGGCGTCGCGCCAGCGCATCGCCGTGACACCTTTTTCGTCAGCCTCGATCCGCTCGAGCGTCACGCCCGCATGGTAGCGGCCGCCGAGCCTTGCTCGCAGGGCCAGACCGCGCAGCGCCACCAGCGGTCGGGCGGCAAGCTGCCAGAGCCCTCGCATCTGCTGATGCCAGGGAGAAGTGTCCAGCACCGCCGCCACATCGGCTCCAGCCTTGACGAGCTGGGCGCCGACCAGCGTCAGCAAAGGCCCCGATCCGATTAGGACGATGCGCCGCCCAAGCGCCACGCCCTGCGCCTTGAGCGCGATCTGGGCCGCGCCGAGGCTGTAGACGCCGGCGTTCTGCCAGCCCGGGACCGGAGCGACACGGTCGGACGCGCCGGTGGCAAGGATCAGGCGGTCATAGCTGACTAGCTGCACGCCGCCCTCCCCCAGCACATGCAGCCTACCCTTCTGCACGGCGATGACCGAGCTTCCCGCGCAATGGGTAAGGCGCCTCTCTTCGGCCAGCCGGTCGAAGAGCTGATGCAGCGCGCTGGCCTTCGCCGCCTCCGATCCGTAGAGTTGTTTCGCGGTGCGAGCGAATCCGGCAGGCGGACGGCGATAGATCTGCCCGCCCGCGCGCTGCCCCTCGTCGATCACCACCGGATGGAGCCCAGCCTCGACCAGCATGGCTGCGGCCCTTATGCCGGCAGGGCCAGCGCCGACTATCACGATCCGAGGCGGCGTCGTCTCGCTCATGGCCAGCTCTCCGGCGGCGTCGTGCGTAACCGCAGGCCTTCCACGATAAGGACCGAGCACGCCCGCAGGCGTGGTCCCTCGTCCTGCCACACCCAGCAATCCTGGCAGGCTCCCATCAGGCAGAACCCGGCGCGCCACTCGGGCCCGAACTCGGATTTTCGCAATACGTGGCCTGAAGCCAGCATGGCGGTCAGCACGGTGTCGCCCGCCAATGCACTGCACATCTGCCCGTCGAGATAGAAATGCACCTCTGCCCGGTCGAACTCGGCCAGCCTGACGATACGGCCGGCGATGATCATTCCGCGGCCTCTCGCACGGGGCGCGGACGCGGCAGTTCGGGGAAGCGTTTGCAGACAGCATCGAAGGCCGCCTGGACGCCCTCCGGTCCCCAGCGCCCCTTCATGCGGCGGAAAATCTCCGTCTTGGTGAAGAACCGCCAATGGATCGGCAAACCAATTAATATGGCAGTGAGCCGGTCATAGGCGTCCGGCGTCCACTGCGCTTCGTAGCCGTCGCGCTCCGGACCGAAATGGAAGTGGCCGGCGGCCGGCTCCTGCCGCGCACGCAGTTGCCCCGTTGCCTGCTCGTCGATCTCGCCGCCACGGATGACGACGCCATAGTCGTGCTCGGCAGCTGTCGTCGAGACGTAGCCGCGCCGCACATCCTGTGCGACCCGCCAGGGTTCGCGTTGATGTGGATCGCCGCGTCCGCCGCCTCCGGCGGAGCGGATCTCAAGCACATCGCCGGGCTGCAGCACCGTGGTATCAATGTTGCCCAGCCGCCGCTCGTGCTCGGTCCCTGGATTGACGATCATGTCCGACAGGCCGGCCGCCTTGCCGCCCAGCACGCCCCAGGGACGGAAGAAGCTGCGATCGCGGTTGCGGGCCGTGATCCTGGAATCAGGAGCGAAGACGCGGAAGGCCATCTCTGTCGCCAGCCCGCCGCGCCAACGGCCCGCGCCGCCGCTGTCCTTGGCGAGCCCATATTTCACGAATTCGACCGGGGTCTCGGTCTCGGTGATCTCGATCGGCGTGTTCTTGAGATAGGCGGCATCCGCGCCTGATCCATTGGTCCCATCGCGATGCGGCATCGCGCCGCCGCCGCCGACCACGGGGTTCACCGCCGTGATGACAGTACGGCTGGTGCGCTCGTCAGTAGTCATGACGTTGACGATGCAGTTGTTGCCGGCCGGCGCCGCGGGCAGGCGCTCGGGCATCACCTGCGAGAAAGCACCGAAGATGACAGACCGCAGTCGGGCGCAAGTGAGCGAGCGCATGCCGACAGCGGCGGGATGGACCGGGTTCAGCACCGAACCTTGAGGCGTGATGCAGGTGAACGGCCGAGTCAGGCCGGTGTTGAGCAGGATCTTGGGGTTGAGCGTATAGAGCACGTAGTAGACACCCACCAGCAGCATGGTGTGTCGCGGGTCGCCGCCGGAAGGCACGTTGAGCGAGGAGCCGAGCTGCGGATCGGAGCCGGTGAAGTCGAGCACCGCCGCATCGCCCTTGATCGTCAGCCTCAGCTTCAGCCGGCACGGATTGGCCTCGGCGGAATCCTCGTCGGCATAATCGCAGAATTCCCATGTGCCGTCGGGCATGGAACGCAGCACGTCGCGCGCCTGCGCTTCCGCCTGGTCGAGAAGCGCGGAAACGCCTTCGATGAAACCGGCCTTGCCGAACTTTCGCACCATTGCCTGGATCTTGCGCTCGCCGGTGTTGAGCGCACCGACCAGCGCCTTGATGTCGCCGATGTTGAGGTCGGGCTTGCGAACATTGGTGCTCATGATCCGCAGGATCGACTCGTCAAAGATGCCCTCATTCACCAGCTTCATGGGCGGAAAGCGGATGCCTTCCTGATGGATTTCAGTCAGCGCCCGGCTGAGCGAAGCCGGCACCGCGCCACCCATGTCGGTGTTGTGGATATGGCCACCGGTCCAGGCGACGATGTCGCCGTCGACGAAGACCGGCTTCCACAGATGCGTGTCTGGCGCGTGCGTGGCGACGTGGCCGGAATAGGGATCGTTGGTGAAGGCGACATCTCCCGGCCGGTAGTCGTCGACCATCGCGATCGCGCGGTGATACGAAAGCCCCGGGTACCAGGTGGCACCGAGTTCCATCGGCACGGCGAAGGTCGCGCCTGAACGGTCCATCAGCATCACCGTGAAATCCTGCGTCTCCTTGACGAAAGCGGAGTTCGCGGTGCGATGCAGCGTGTGCGCCATGTTCTCGGCGGCCGCGCGGGCATGGTTCGCCAGAACCTGTAGGTTTGTCCGGTCAAACATGGCGTTACTCCGCGAAGGTCAGCAGAAGGTTGAGATGGCGGTCAACCCTTGCCTGCGCTCCGGCAGGAATGGCGAAGGTGGTGTCTTCCTGAACGACCACGGCAGGCCCGTGGAACGTGCTGCCCGGCACGAGGGTTTCCCGGTTGTGGAGGTCGACGGTCTCGACGCTCGCGCCCGTGTAGACGGGAAGACGGCGCGCCGGGATTGCCGGAGCGTTGATCTCGTCGGTCTCCGGGAGGGAGAGCTTCGGCCCCGCGCCCACTGCGGACAGCCGGACGTTCACGAGCTCGATCTCGCCATCAACGTCGTGGAAGTCGTAGAGCTGCTGATGGGTGAGATGGAAGGCCTGCGCGATGGCGACCGCATCACCATCTGCCAACCATTGCGGCGACAGGACAACCTCGATCTCATAGCTCTGCCCGACATAGCGCATGTCGCAGGAGAAAGTGAGGTCCGCGGCCGCGTCGTGCCCCTGCGCCGCAAGCCAGTCGCGTCCCTCTTGCGCCAGCGCCTCGAAGGCCTCGCGAATTCCGGCGAGCGACACGCCCGAGAGCGGGGTGAAGATGGTGCGAATGAAATCCCCGCGCAAATCCGCCACCAGTCCGCCGAGCGCCGACACCACGCCGGGGCGTCGCGGCGCCATCACGCGCTTCATACCGAGTTCGCGGGCAAGAAAAGCGCCGAGCATCGGCCCGCCGCCGCCGAAAGGCATCAGCGTGAAGTCGCGCAAGTCGACGCCGGCGCGCGAGGCGAGCTTCTCGACCTCGACGAACATCTCCGACACCGCGATATCGAGGATCGCCTGCGCGGTCTGCTCGATGGGGCGGCCGAGCCGGGTGGCAAGCTCGCCGACCGCGCGATGCGCCAGGCGGGTATCGATTCTGAGCTGGCCATAGGCCATCTCGCTGTGACCGAGCCATCCGCACACCACCATGGCGTCCGTCACCGTCGGCCTCTCGCCGCCACGGGCGTAGCAGGCCGGTCCCGGCGCCGAACCGGCCGATTCCGGTCCAACCCGTAGCACCCCCTGCGCATCGACACTGGCGATCGAGCCGCCGCCGACACCGATCGAGCTGACCGACACGGAGGGGATATGGAGAGGAAATTCGCCGATCAGCTCGCCGGTGCCGAACTGCGCCTCGCCGCCGATAATGAGCGCGAAGTCGGCCGAGGTGCCGCCGATGTCGAGTGTAAGAATCTTGTCTTCGCCTGCCTGACGCGCCAGCCACGCGGCGCCGATGACACCGGAGGCCGTTCCCGACAAAAGCATATTCACGCAGGCGCGCTTGCCCTCGGCAGCGTTCATCAATCCGCCGTTCGACTTCGTCAGCATCGGACGGGCCGGCACGCCGCGACTTTTCAACCGCTGTTCCAGCGCCGTCAGATAGCCGGAGACGCGCGGATGGACATAGCCGTTGAGGATGGCGGTCGAGCTGCGCTCGTATTCGCGGATGACCGGCCAGACCTCGGCCGAGGAGAAGACGAAGAGGTCGGGCGCAAGACGCGCGATCGTCGCATTCACTGAAACTTCGTGGGCGGCATTGCGCCAGGAATGGAGGAAGGACACGACAATGCCTTGCGCCCCGTTTGCTTTTGCCACTGCCACCGCCCTTTCCACCGCCGCCATGTCCGGCGCCCGGGATTCGCTCCCATCGGCACGCATGCGGGCCGGGATGCCGAAAACCATGTCGCGCGAGATCAGCGGATCCGGCCGCGCGCAGAACAGCGAATACATGTCCGGCATGCGCAGCCGCGCCAGTTCGATGACGTCCTCGAAGCCGGCATTGGTGAACAGCGCGAGCGGTGCGCCCTTGCGCTGGATGATCGTATTGATGCCAACCGTCGTACCGTGCACGAAGCGCGTCATACGGGCAGGATCAAAGCCTTCGCGTTCGGCCAGAAGCGTGAGGCCCGTCATCAGCTCGGCGCCCGGATCCTCCGGCGTCGTCAGCACTTTCAGCGAGGCGACGCGACCGGAGCGGGCTTCCAGCGCGCAGAAATCAATGAATGTGCCGCCGATATCGACGCCGACCTTCCAGTCGGTTTCGTTCCGCGCCTCGTTGGCCGTGATGACACCATCCATGATGCGTCCCTTCCTGTCTGCCAACCAAAGCTGACACGACACGATTGCCAGGGTCCAAGACGTATGACGAGGAACGATATAAGTCTTGCTTATGCCCTGGCACCGCCCAGCACGACGGAGCAGGCGGTGCGGATCTGGTCGCGCATCATCTCATCGGCCCGCGAGAGAGCCCGTGTGCGCGACGTGAGCAGCGCGACCGGAAATTCCGGCCCATTCGCGAGCGGCCTGACTGCAAGCCCGGCAAACTGGTGCCAGGGCAGCAGCGCGTCGACCAGGGCGACACCCAGGCCGGCCTGGACGAAGCCGACCGCCGAGATGGAGACGTCGATCTCGAGCGACGGCGAAAGCGCCACACCTTGCGCGCGGGCCGCGTGGGCCAACTCGTCGGCGGGGCGGGTGTTTCCGCGATAGGATATCAACTCTTCCCCGGCGAGATCGGCGAGGCTCAACTCGGTTTTCCCGGCCAATTCATGCCCGGCGGGCAGCAGGCAGGCGAAGCCGACGCTGCCGATCACCTCCGCATCGATATCGGGAGGCAGCCGGTCGTCCAAGGCCACGCCGAGGCTGGCATCGCCGGCACGCAACATGTCGACGATTGCGGCGATCGGCGCGCTGTGGGAACGCAGCAAAATATCGGGATGCTGCGCCCGGAAGCTGGTGAATGCGCGCGGCAAGATAGCCATGGCCGGCGGCGGCGAGGCCGCGACCCGCACCAGCCCCGTCCGGCCCAAACGTAGGTCGGTGGTCTTGCGGCGCAAGCCCTCCAGCCCCGCCGACAGCCTCTCGGCATCGGCGAAGATCTCGAGTGCCTCCGGGGTCGGCCGCAGCCGGCCCTTCACCCGCTCGAACAGCGTGAAGCCGAGTTCGTCCTCGGTGTGGAGCAGGATCTGGCTGAGCGCGGGCTGGGAGATGTTCAGCATCCGCGCCGCGGCGGTCACGGTGCCCGCGCGCATGACGGCGATGAACACTTCGAGCTGACGGGCACGCATTGCCACTCCATAGGCTAAGCTTATGGCTGTTGTCCAAACGCATCTTTGACGCAATCAAGCGGTGCCGACAAGATCGGCGCCTTCAGGGATTGTCCGCTCCGCGCTGGATGAGGATGACATTTGGTCGAATAGCCATCATCCAGCTCTTTGTTGGAGCATGATCTCTGGACAAACGGAAACCGTTTGTCCGAGAAAGCCGGTTCCCACTTTTCGGGATCATGCTCTAGGGAATAACCATGGATGTGATCGTGCTGGGCGGCGGACTGATGGGGACGGCTTCGGCCTATTTCCTCGCCCGGCGCGGCGCGCGCGTGACGCTGATCGAGCGCAACCGGGTCGGCACCGGAGCGACAGTCGCCTCCTTCGGCAACATCCGGCGCACGGGACGCCATCTGTCCCAGCTTCCACTCGCCCACCGCTCGCTCCGACTGTGGGGCGAAGCCGAAAAGATGCTTGGCCGCGACGTCGAGTTCCGCGCCACCGGTCATGTCCGGCTGATCTTCGATGAAGGAAGCCTTGCCGACATGCGGGCCTATGCCCAAGCCGCGCAGCCCTGGGGCCTCGACCTGGAAGAACTCGGCCCACGCGAGATTAGCGCCCGCTTTCCCGGCCTCGGCGCCGACGCGATCGCCGCGTCATTCTCTGCGCATGACGGCAGCGGCAATCCACGGCTGATAGCGCCGGCCTTTGCCGCAGCGGCCCGCAAACTGGGGGCGCAAATCATCGAGGGAGCCGAGGTCGGGAAGATCACCTATACGGGCTCCGGTTTCCTTGTCACCAGTTCGATGGGCACATTCGCCTCCGAGTGCCTGCTCAACACCGCCGGAGCCTGGGGCGCGCGCATCGCCGCTGGGTTCGGCGAAGAAGTCCCGCTTGACGCCCGCGGTCCGCAAATGGGCGTGACCGAACCGCTGCCGCATCGGATCCTGCCGGTGGTCGGCATCTGGACGCGCGACAAAGACCATGGCGCCTATCTACGCCAGGTCGAACGGGGCAACATCGTCTTCGGCGGAGCGGCCGAACGGGTGGCGGTGGACCTCGATCCGGGTCATGCCAGCGCCGACCCCATGCGCCTGCCGACGCAGTTGCGGGCAGTGGCGCGGCTGCTGCCGGCGATCGCAAAGGTCGCGGTCATCCGCACCTGGTCCGGCTGCGAGGGCTATGTCAGGGACATGCAGCCGGTGATGGGACGCTCGGCGACGACGCCAGGGCTATTCCACGCCTTCGGCTTCAGTGGGCACGGCTTCCAGCTCGGCCCCGGCGTTGGCGACGCCATGGCCGAACTCATTGTGACCGACCGCTGCGAAACGCCGCTCGATGATCTCAGGATCGATCGCTTCAACCACCGCCTGAATTGACGAGAGCGTCTTTGCCCGATCTACGTCACGTTCCGGTGTCGCTCCTTTCCGACCCACCGATTTGCACGCCTTAGTACGTCAAAACCCTCCGCGAGACAGTCCGGCATTTACTTCAGATGCAACCTGTCAGCTCAGTCGGACCGTTGGAAAGGAAACGCAGAACCGTCGGAGACACTTGATGCGTAATGAAGAACGGAGAGCGGGAAGAGTCGCCATTTTTACGGTTGTCACCGCCCCCTCATTGCCACTCGATTGCTTCCAACCCAGCTAGGCCATTGATCTAGCTGGGTTTTTCCCTGTTTTGAACACTGTAAGCCGGCATGCGCCCGCCACGAACGTACGGTGCTGATTTTAAAAGGAAATTTTCGACGAAAATATTTTGAGGTTCTGTGACCTATCGAGATCAACCGGGTTTTTTGTGACCGCTGTCGCCACTGGACCTCGTCTCCCAAAAGTATTGTCACGGTATCGCGGCACACAGTCAGCTCTATTGGACGGTTCAGTCCGCAGCCTTATCACTAAACGGCCGAGATGGGGCCGGGTATCCGACTGGCAGCTTCAGGGGGAAGACCATGCGAGAAAGCGGACATTATCACCGACGCCACGGAGGTGAGTTTAGAGCTCCCCCTGGGCGCTTGCAGGAATCCATTCGACCGCCCATGGCGGGCATGAAGCAGTGCAACCACGTCAGCAGGCGGCGATGACCAACGCGGGAGAATAGCCTGCAATCTCCCCGTTGCCAGATCATCAGCCACATCCCACGCGCTTAGTACCATGATCCCAAGCCCGGCAACCGCTTCACACTTTCCTGGAATTGCTCTGGTGCTCGGTTCCCGGAGCCTTTTGCCGACGAGACCTGACCGCCTCCAGAAGTTCGCGCTCGCTGGTGTGCGCATTTCGAAAAATGGCCACAACCATCACCGCCAAGATTTCTGCGTCCGGGTCCAAAGGGTCGAGATTCTCATCCGCGCAGACCTGATCGAACACGCGCTCGCAATTAGCCAGGTCGAGGGGGCTCAGGCAGGTGTGATTGAAACGCCGACGCAGCATCTGTGCGAACCTTTCAGGGCCTGCCCCCGTGCTTGGCGGCGGGCTTTTACTGATAAACCGCTGACGTGATGGAATCCTTACGTGATAATATCGCCCACAGTGTATTGGAATAAGTTTATCTGCCGCCTGATGATTCCTCTGTTAAGAGTCCCAAAATCAGCGCACACTCACGAGCTTTATACTGACCAGCAATCATAAGCTGGTAGTAATCTTGCCGCTTGTGTTCGGGGACATGAAATCCTCGCCGAAAATCCGCCGCCTCTTTCGCGGTTCGAGTGCAGCCGAGTTTACTGGCGGTGACTTTCAAACTCGCCAGTGAGCATCCGATCTTTTCCGCAATAACTTTCAACGGCTCGTTGTTGCCATATCCATCAAGAATTATCTTGCGGCGAGCCTCACTGTTGAGCTTTGCGTTCATGTCGGTAGCCTCCTCGACTAATATTTCACCATGCCAGAATCTATACGCATCGAGTCGAAGAGTGTCGTTATCTTCGCATCCAGAAACTTATCTCGGAATGCATTTCTTGCTGCGATCCAGCGTGATCGCCGTTTTTTGTCGACTTGGGTTCCGCAGTCTTGCCAGATGCCTGACGTACACCACATGATTGTGGGGGGCATGGGCATACCCGATTCGGATATGGCACCACGCGATGGACACTAAAAGGCAAGACGAGGCCCCTGCGCGGCAGCTGCGGGACCTTGATCGGCGTCGTTGGCCGCGCGAAGGTCCACCTCACAATGAGGCTGCTCCGCCGCTCGGGCCGGCGCTCGAACCTTTGTCCTTTTCAACGCTCGAACTGGCGCCAGAGGATCAATTCGCCGCATGGCAAGCGCATATGACACCGCTTGTCGAGGTCAGGTTGCCGGATGACAAATTGCCGGACGATGGCTTTCCCGCCGACCACACGGCTTGGAATCTCGGCGGCATGCTGATCGTTCAACAGCGCGCGCCGGCACATAGCTACATGCGTTCCGCCGCGAAGCTCCGATCCAGTTCGATCGATCACTGGTATATCGTCTTGCCACGTACTGGCCGGTCGTGGACGGAGGTGGATCGCCGCGTTGCGGAAAACCTGTCGGGCAAATTGGAGATCAGATCGCTTGGCTATCCGTTTCGCGGGAGGGTAACGGACTCGGAAAGTCTCTTTCTCTATCTGCCGCGTGATTTGTTCTCTGATGCGGCGTCAACCCTCGACGCAAAGAACAATTCAATTCTGTCCGGCAACTTTGCCGACCTCTTGGTCGACTACGTCAATAGCGTCGAAGCAAGACTGCGCAGTCTGACGGCTGAAGATCTGCCCCGCATCGTACACGCAGCGCGCAGCATGATCATTGCCTGCCTCGCGCCTCCGACGGAACATGCTGCGGCCGCTGAACAATTGGCGAGTGTCGCGCTGATGGAGCGAGCGCGTCGATACGTCCAAAACAATCTGGATGCGGCTCATCTGACGCCGGATTCAATGTGCCGGGCTCTCGGCGTATCACGCTCCCGTCTCTATCAATTGTTCGAACCGAGCGGTGGTGTTCTTCATTACATACAAAGCCGCCGCCTTCTGGCAGCCCATGTTGCGCTTAGCGATCCGGCGGACAGCCGGCGGATTGTTGATATTGCCGAGGCCTTCGGGTTCAGTTCAGCGGCTAATTTCAGCCGAGCATTCAGCAAGGAATTCGGTTACAGCCCCCGCGAAGGCCGCAGTACTGTGGTGTTGCCGCGCCCCGCCCACTCTGTTTCGCTTGCTGAACACGAGAAGGCCTCTTCCTTTGAAGGCTGGCTCAAAGCGCTCGGACACTGAGTACAGGATCGGCGATGGTTGAGGTGGGGCGGGCTCAAGACAGGGGCGGGGAAGGCCACGCCGCCTCATGGACCAGAATATTTCGTGCTGCGTCCACCACGTCATCAATCATATAGCCAATTCCCGATTTATTAACCAACCGGACTGTTCATCGTTATCGCCGCCAATCACAGCGGAGCATGCATTGCAACTAAGCCGCATGAGGAACTTGTTAGGACTGCGAGTTGAAACTTTGCCAAGCTTGACAGTTATGCTATTTCTGGACTGGGGGATGTGGATTCGCATTGCCTATGGAGGTGGCTCTTGTACCCAGAGGCATCAGGCGTCGGCACAGAGAGTGAGGGGCCTTCCTCGAGCGATGGTCCTCGTGCCGGCGAAGGGCTTCTCGCCGACCTTTTGGCGAACACGACCGAACTTTTGTCGTTCTATGACCGCGACTTCCAACTGACGCACCACGCGGCTGTGCTCAAAGGCATGTATGGAGGCGCCGTGGCGCCCGGCGCTGCCATCTGGGAGATCTACCCGAGCTTCCTCGATTCGAGGTTTCGCGACGAATTTCTTCGGGTGTTCCAGGGCGGCACTCCGGCAAACATCGACCTGCCGGGGTCACCGGGCAAAGCGCCCCGATCCGTTTTCGTCTTCGGCACTGCGAATGGCGTGGGAATCATCGAATCAAGGGGGCGCGGCGGGCGGAGCGCCGCGGAGGAGCAAGAGCATGTAACTCTGCTCCACCAGGCGACGCACGACGTGCTGACCGGGCTGCAGAACCGCCGGCGATTCGGCGACCGGCTGCAACTTGCACTGGCGGCCGCCGGCGGAGCAAAACCCAAGGCTGCCCTGCTGCAAATCGACCTCGACGATTTCAAAGCGGTCAACGACACGCTCGGCCATGGAGCGGGCGACACGCTTCTCCAGCTCGCGGCGGGTCGTATCCGCGACGCGCTGCAGGACGGCGAATCCGCGTACCGGTATGCCGGCGATGAATTCGCCGTCATCCAACTGGGAAAGGACCAGCCCGCGGAAGCCGAGCGCCTTGCGGGATCGCTGGTCGACGCGTTCAAGGAGCCGTTCGTCATCAACGGCATTTCCGTCTTCGTCGGCTCGAGTATCGGAATTGCTTTCGGGCCGGAGCACGGGACCGATGGCGAGCAGCTGATGAAAGCCGCCGACATTGCTCTTTACGCAGCCAAGACGGATGGCCGCGGCTGCGCTCGAACGTTCAACCGTTCGATGCTGCTCTTGCTCGAGCAGCGCGAGAATCTGAGGCGCAGGCTTCGAACCGCGCTGGAACGGGACGAACTTTATCTGGAGTATCAGCCGCTCATTCGGTCTCCCGCGTCGGTGACCGGTTTCGAAGCGCTGCTCCGGTGGCGGCACCCGGAGATCGGGATCATTCCACCCAGCGTGTTCATACCGATCGCCGAGGCCGACGGCCTGATGGACGAGATCGGACGATGGGTGCTCGAGGAAGCCTGTCGCCAGGCGTTGACGTGGCCCTCCTCGCTGACAGTCGCAGTGAACCTGTCGCCGGCCCAGTTCCTTAGCGGTTCGCTGACGGATACAGTCGCTCAGATCATCGATGCGGTTGGAATCCGAGCAGACCGGCTTGAACTCGAGATAACCGAGACGGTCCTCCTCGAGAAGACGATCGACAATATCGACACGTTAAATACCCTGAACGTCTTGGGAATACGAATATCGCTCGACGATTTTGGAACATACTATTCTTCGTTGAGCTACCTAAAGAACTTTCCTTTCGACACATTGAAGATAGATCAGTACTTCATTGCCGACCTGGATACCGATCTCAAAAGCCAAACAATCGTGCGATCGATCATAAATCTGGCGCACGGCCTGGGAATAAGCGTCACAGCCGAGGGAGTCGAGACGTCGGCACAGGCCCGGTGGCTGATCAAGGAGAATTGCGATAGCCTGCAAGGTAATTTCCTGGGACGGCCGCTCGGAGCCGAGGCAACCGGCAATTTCATCAGACGGTCCCCGTTGAGGGTGGTACGAACGATGGAGGAAGCAAATCGGGCGGTTTAGCGCCTTGCACCCTTTGTTAACCTTGAAGTGGAGATTTGTGGAAGCGATCGAGGCGGATACCGCGCAATTCATCGAGTCGGTGCAAGAGTGACTTAATCACGGCGCGCGGCGAAATTTTCGCCGCGGGGCTCAGTACTGATGGAACAAGGGGAGGATGCCGATGGAACCTGTTCATCATGAGCTGGCTGGCGAGCCGACTTTTGCGCCCATGATCCAGATCGAGATGGAAATCAAAACGTTCGTCTCCGCATGGAGACACTGCGATTATGTCTCGACATACATGGCCCGGATGATCAGTCAAAACAGGTCCGACTCGGTCCGGCATTCAAATCTCTTTTCCTCTGCCTTCAACGAATTGCTGGAAGTCGCGTTTCGTAGCCGCCATGGCGACGGCGAGCTGGCATGTAGGGTGTCCCGCCATGGCGCGACGGACAGGATCGAGTTGACATTCCCCTGTGTCCCGGAGGAGCGCCAATTCTACGAAGAAGCCATGTCGCAAGCCACGGGAACCGAGGCCAGGGAGCGCTACCTCAATTCCGTGTCCGGGGATCTTGCGCCCAGTCGGGAGATCGTGCTCCTGGAACTGGCTGTCGACTACAATGCGATACTCAGGGTCGAGGAAGCCGACGGGAATGCTATCAGGCTCGTCGTGGATCTTCCGCTCGAGGGCCTGCGACATTGAGCCCTTACGACCTTCTCCCACGCTTCAAGGCGCAATACGACGCCAACAACCAGGAGTTCTCCATATCGGGAGTGGTCCGGCCTCAGGCGATCGATGAGCTTGGGCCCAGCATAGCATTGCTTCGTGGCGCGATCGACCGCGTGCGCGGCGTTCTCTACGTCAATGTCAGACGTCTCACGCAGATGAATAACGCTGCATTTCATGCCTTTTCAAGGATCATCATTGACGCTTGCCGCGCTCGACCCGATCTCAAATTCGTGGTCATCACGTCAAGCGTCGTCGGATGGACCTCGCGAAAATTCGGTCGCTTGAGCGGAATCGAACCGAACATAACGATCGAGGAATATGACAGCGAATTCTATCCGGGACAGGGCTTCCTCGAGGAGGGCGGATTCGTACCTATCCTGCGCTCACAGACAAAGATGACCTGGCGCCACGAGCGCGCAATCTTGCCCCGACACGGCATGAGGCAGGGGATCGTCATGGCCGACATCTGTTGCGGGATCGGTGATTTCGCCGTGCTCGTGCAGAAGGAATTCCAGCCAGCGCGGATCGTCGCCCTCGACCACTCCAAATCGAGCCTGGATTATGCTCGACAGGTGATGCGGGAGTTCGATATCCGGGGCATCGAATATACCTATGGCGATGCGTCCGAGATGCTGCTCGACGAAGCGCAGTTCGACCTGGTGACCTGCCGGCATTCCCTTCAGATCTTCAATCGGCCTGAACTCATCCTCAAGGAGCTCTACCGCATATGCAAGCCGGGCGGTCGGGTCTACATCACCAACGAGAAGAATTCGCATTGCCTCGGCGAGCCGCGCGCCGAAAGCATTCGCTGGACCTACAACGAGGTGGCGAAGCTGTTCGGGCATTTCGAGATGGACGTCGAGCTTGGGCCCAAGAGCCGGCGCTATCTCATGGAAGCCGGATTCGAAGACATCCGTGTCGAGACCTTCATGGTCACTAACATGGACGGCGATCCGCAGGATTTCGCTGATATCATTGCGGCCTGGGCGGATGTCTATGCGGGCGAGATGGCGACCAGACGCGGCGACGGACCAGAGTTCGTCGCACGGTTCCGGCAGGGCTTCCAGGACCACATTTTCGCAGCGCTCCACCCCAAGGGTTACGCGGGTTGGCCGATCTGGGTCGCATCGGGGCGACGGCCGCAATGAAAGCCGACAATGAGCCCGCCCCGCGCTTCGGCCTGCGCTCCTTTCGGGCAAAATTCGTATTGGTCGTTGGCGGCGCCGTATTGTTCGACCTCCTGCTGAGCGGTGGCCTGGCGCTTTGGAACGTTCAGAAGCTGTCGCGCGATGCCACATCGGAAGTCGGTGAGGGCCTGACGACCGCAAACCAGGAATACATTCGATCCTATGCCGAATCGACGGCGTTGAGCGTCGACCTGTTGCTCGATCGGGTTCATGGGGACGTCAAGGCGCTGGCCGGTGTGCTGCAGGCCCAGATCGACGATCCGACGAGGCAGCAACAGGTTGGAGCGACGCTGTCGCATGAGGCGCCCGGCTCCGTGAAGGTCGTCTACGACGCGCGGGGCGATTGGGCGCAGAATCTGCCGGGCGCGCCTTCGGTGGTAAGCGTTTGGGGCTACCTGCTGGGTGCCGACCACACTCCGCTGCCGGGCGTTCAGAAGGAAATAGACGACAGCACGGTGATCGATCTCGTCGCGCCGACTCTCATGGCCAGCGGGTCGTCCAAACTGCAGATGTACTATATTGGTCCAAAAGAACGGCCGATCTTCAGGACAGTGCCGTATACGAACCAGGCACAGACCTTCGACCGGCTCTATCCAGGCCACAACAAGTCGGAATTCTGGGAGTTCTTTTTTCCGGGGATCTATGGGTCATGGCAGCAGTGGGCCAGGGATCCGGCGTCGCGTCCGGTCCCTGACGACATTACCCAGACTGCGCCTTACACCGACGCAATCACGGGAAAGCTGATCGTCAGCTTTTTCCAGCCGCTGTGGACGCGCGATCGCTCCGGTATCGCCGGTACGGCGGGAGCAGACATCACTCTCGACCAGCTCGCGGAAGTCGTCGAAAGGGTGAAGATCGCCGAAACCGGGTTCGGCTTCCTCACGATGTCGACTGGCAACGTGGTGGCGATCAATCCGTCGGGCCAGGCGATCATCGGCCTGACTTCATCGAGCGACGCGGGCACGCAGGGCGTCACCGGCCTGGAGAGGTCTTTGCGGGGAAGTGTGCAGCCGGCAATCGCGTCACTGCCTCTCGACCAGAATAATGACGGCGTCATTCAGCATATCATGCTCGACAACAAGGGCGAGCGCGTACCCTACATCGTCGTCCTCAAGAGATTGAAGCCGACCAACCTGTGGAGTTCGGGACCGATCAAGTCCGAAACGATGTCGGTCGGGATCGTCGTCCCCGAACGGGAAATCTATGCGTCCTTGTTCGCGGCGCAGGTGAGTATTTCGCGCGCAACCAATCGTATCCTGCTCTTTCAGATCGGTGCGATCATCGTTTCGCTTCTGATTGTTTTCGCGGCCGTCCTCGGAATTTCGAAGCGGATCACCGCCGGCCTCAGGGCGCTTGCCGGTGCCGCCCAGCGGCTCCAGACCAAGGACTATTCAGTCCGCGTGAGCATTCCGACGCGTGACGAGGTTGGAGCGGCGGGGATCGCTTTCAACCGGATGGCTGAGCAGATCAGCTTTCACACCGAAAACCTCGAGCAACTCGTCGACGAACGCACCAGGGAGCTCGGGGACGCCAATCAGGAGATTTCCGCACTCAACGAAAAGCTACGGGACGAGAACGTCCGCCTCGGCGCCGAGCTCGCGGTTGCCAGGCAGATCCAGATGATGGTCCTGCCGAAACCATTCGAACTCGAAGCGATTCCGGGACTGGAGATCGCAGCCTACATGCGGCCGGCCGACGAGGTCGGCGGTGACTACTACGACGTCCTGCAGAATGGGTCACGGGTCAAGATCGGCATCGGCGACGTGACCGGTCATGGTCTCGAAAGCGGCGTTTTGATGCTGATGGTCCAATCCGTTGCACGCGCGCTGCAGGAGACCAACGAGCGGAATCCGCACCAGTTCCTGGACCGGCTGAACAGAGCGATCTACAAGAACATCGAGCGGACGAAGACCGATAAGCATCTCTCGCTGGCCTTCCTCGACTTCGAGGATGAGCGCGTAACGCTATCCGGTCAGCATGAGGACGTGCTCATCGTGCGCGCTGACGGGGAAGTCGAACGCATCGATACGCTTGATCTGGGTCTGCCGGTTGGCCTTGAGAATGACATCTCGAAGTTCATCGACACGCGTGACATCCCGTTCGAGAGTGGCGACGTGATCGTGCTGCACACCGATGGTGTGACCGAGGCGGAGGATCAGGACAAAAGGCTGTTCGGGTTCGAGCGCCTCTGCCAGAGCGCACGAAAACGTCAGGGCGGGAGCGCCGAGGAAATCAAAACCGGGATCGTCGAGGATCTGATGGCCCATATCGGAATCCAGAAGATCCACGACGACATCACCCTCGTGATCATAAGGCACACCTAGGCAATGACAACGCTGTTCGGGACCCCTGACATTGCAATCGGGATGATGGAAAGCGTCAGTCGCGTGCGGCTGTTCGACGGACCTCTCGACTTGAGCTGGCGTCATTGTGCCACGACGTCGGACTTCATCGCCGATCTTTTCGCTTTGCGCTTTCAGGCGTCCCGCAATGACTACAGAGAAGTGCGGCACTCCATCGGATATCTGGTCAACGAGCTCATCGAAAATGCCGTCAAGTTCCGCGCGCCGGGTGAGATCGTGATCGAGACGTCGATGGATTCGGAGTGCTTCAAGATCAAGGTGTCGAATGACGTCGACGGTGAAAACGCGTCCGGGTTCCAAAGCCTCCTGGCGGACATCACGGTTGGCGACCCCAGGGACCTGCTGATACAGCGAATTGAAGCGAATGCCGCGAACCCCGACGTGTCAGGCTCCGGACTCGGATTGCTGACGTTGATGAGCGACTATGGCGCACGCCTGGCCTGGATATTCAGCCCGGCCGACGAAAGCGATCGGATTTGCCTGGAGACATACGCCTCCATTCCGATCTCGCAAACGCACAACTAGAAGAAACGAACCAGGCCATGGAAATCAAGACAGACGACTATCGCGTGTGGATTGAAGGAAGCGATATTTTTTTCGACGGCGCCATGCGGCTCGCGAGTTCCGAGGCCGGTGCGCCTATTACGGCTTTGGCAACCAGCGTCCTTGCCTCGAATCCCGCTTCCATCACGCTCAATCTGAAGGACCTTCACTTTCTCAACTCTTCCGGCATCAACCTGCTGGCGAAATTCACCATCGAGGTGCGCAAACATCCCGATGTTCGGCTCGTCGTGCGTGGAACGCCCGACATACCCTGGCAATCGAAATCATTGCCGAACCTGAAGAAGCTGCATCCCGCCCTGGTGCTTTTGATGGACTAAGGTCGCCCGAAATCAGCCTACGACGCACCGAGTGAGATATGTACTCCATGACAAGTATTTGGATGCGAAGGTAACGACAATTCGGCCTGGTGCGCAGATGCTGGCAATTGCCCGGCGGGGGCTCGGCACAGGCGGCAGGCGTCCATGTTGGGGGGATGTCGGGCTGCCTGTGCCGATTAGCCGCCGCTGCGCGATCAAAGGTGGCGTCATTGAGTAAGCGTGCCAAGGTGACCGGCGGCCGGCTGGAGTTCATTCCGCCGCAGATCCCGACTCGGGTCGAGGAGCCGCCCCGAGATGAGGGATGGGTTCACGAGGTCAATCTCGATGGCTACCGCACGCAGATCATCATCGATAAAGGCAGCGTGCGCCTTTACAGCAAGAACGGCCGTGACTGGACCACCAAATATTGGCCCATCGCGCTGGCTGTCGAGCTGCCATGCCGGGCCGCCATTATCGACGGCGATGTCATTGTGCCAGACGAGCAGAGCGCTCACGATTACCCTTCGCTGGAAGCCGCGATCTGGAACGAACCGAACCGGCTCGCGTTCGTCGCGTTCGACATCCTCCATCTGGACGGTCGCAATCTAGTCTCCTTGCCCCTGCTGCAGCGCAAGCAGGCGCTATGGCAATTGGTTGAGCACGGCCTCGGCAAGATCCAGTACAGCGAGCATTTCGAGAGCAGTGCGCCAGCGATCTTTCGCGCCATCGAGAATGTGGGGCTCAAGAGCATCATCTCGAAGCGCGCCGACAGCAGCTACACGAGCGGACCGTCGAACACATGGTTGAAGGCCAAATACTTCGAGGAAGCCGATTTCTGAGCATCGACGACGCTTCTGGCGCAACCGCGGCCTCAGCGCCGGCACCAGCAATGTCCTCGAGCAGGAGGTCGTGCGCGAGAAGCAAGCAGTTCAAACCTACGCCGCTTTCTGCTTGAATACTTTCGACATCCCGCTGGAGCACCACCCCATCTCAAACGATCCTTTCGCCCCCTTGCGGCAACGCTTCCTTGCCCGATGCGCCGATCAGCTCGGGCAGCTGAAGGTCATCGCATGTGAGGGCGGTCCTTTGCCCCGCGGGGCGGGTGATCCGCTGGTCAGGATCGCGCACTCGCTGGCGGGTGCGGCGGGGACATTCGGCTTTCCGGATATCGGCGCGCGGGCGTCGGCGCTGGAAACGCTGCTAATCGAACAGCCGGATGAAGGAGCCGCCCAAGCCGCGCTCGATGCGCTCATCGCGGAGATTGAGCAAACGCTGAAATGAAGCGGGCGTTATTTCTTCGCACCGGATAGGCCAGTCCTGGTCATTTCGCCCCAGCTCTGGTCGGCCCGCAGATATTGCCACCAGCCCTTTACGCGCCAGAAATTGTTGAGCTGGCGGTAGCCGAAATTCTCGATCACCGCCACCGCCGTCAGCACCGCCAGGTCCCTGGCGCGCGGAAAACGCTGCAGCTCGGCCTCTTCGAGGACCAGTGAGCACACGCTGACGCAGACGCCATAGGTGAAGATGAGCGAGGTGAAGGCCAGCAGATACTCGGTCGACAGGATGCCGAGCAGCCAGAATGCCGGGATCAGGATGTAGCCCAGCACCTCCGCTACCGGCCCTAGCACATCGACAATCAATATGTGGCCGAAGCCCAGGAATCCGACGCGGCCATAGCGCGGGTTGAAGAGCATGGCGCGGTGGCGGAAGAAGCACTCGAGCGCGCCGCGCTGCCAGCGCGTGCGCTGCCGTGCGAGCACGCTCAGTGTTTCCGGCGCCTCGGTCCAGCACACCGGCTCCGGAATGAACTGGATGCGGTATTTGCGCCCGGCATCTCTCATGTGGCGGTGCAGCTTGATGACGAGGTCGAGGTCCTCGCCCATCGAGCCCATGGTGAAGCCGCCCACCGCCACCACCTCCGTGCGGCGGAACATGCCGAAGGCGCCGGACACCAGCATCAGCGTGTTGATGTGGCTCCAGGCCAGCCGGGCCATGAGAAAGGCCCTTAGATATTCGACGACCTGGAGCAACGGCAGCAAGCGGTTGGGCAGGTGGATCTCGCGCACCCTGCCGGCTTCGATCCTCGATCCGTTGGCGATGCGGATCGTACCGCCGACGGCGATGGTGCGCTCGGGGTCGTCGATGAAGGGCTGGGCGGCGCGCATCAGCGCGTCGGGCTCGAGGATGGAATCGCCGTCGATCACGCAGAAAAGCGGCGCGCGGCAGACATTGATGCCGGCATTCTGGGCATCGGCCTTGCCGCCGTTTTCCTTGTCGACCACGAACAGCCGCTCGGTCATTGGCGAGGAATAGAGGCCGCGGATCGGCTTGTGCGCCAGCGCCTCCTCATAAGGCCGATGGAATTTCACCAGCTTGAAGGCCCCGATCAGGCGCCGCAGCGTCTGGTCCTTTGAGCCGTCGTTGATGACGATCACCTCGAAATTTGGATACTCGAGCGCCAGCATCGAATGGACGCTCTCGACCACGTTCAATTCCTCATTATAGGCGGGTACGAGGAGCGCGATCGGCGGCGCGACATCGCCATAGCGGTGCCACAGCAGCGCCGAGCGCGCGACCGGCGGGCGCTTGGAAAGCGCGTAGGCGGCAATAATGAGTTGCAACAGATAAATCGTCGTCTGCGCCAGCCCCGCCCCGATGATGAACCAGGACAGGATGGAAGCGGCCAGAACGATCTCGTGGCTCCAGTCGGACATCATGCGGCCGGCCCCTCGGCAAGGATGAGCGAGGCGGTGCGCTGGCTGCGCGAGACCTCGCTCGCAGCGATGTCGCGCAGCAGCCGTTCTCCCGGCTGGCCAAACGAGCGCAGGGCGTTGGCGGCGGCATAGCGCACGGTCCACGCCTCATCGTCCATCAGCGCGGAGAGCGGCGCGGCGAGCCCGGCGAGCCCGAGGCGCCCGGCGGCATCGGCGGCGGCGGCGCGCACGTCCCAGTCGCCGTTGGCCATCGCGCTTGCCAGGATGGCAGGCGCCTCGGCGTGCCCGGTGAGGCCCAGCGCGCGCAGCGCCGCGGCGGCGACCTCGGGCGATTGATCACCGGTGGCGCGGGCGAAGAAATCGGCGAAATGGAACCCGGCGGCACGAGCCAGCGCGTCGATCGCGGCCGCCCGGATGAAGGGCACCGCGTCGGTGCGCGCGGCATGATCCCTGAGCTCCTCGAAGCGCGCCGGCGGAAAGCGCCTGAACAACTCGATCAGGCGCCGCGAGCGCTGTCCCACCACGCCGACCTTGCCCAGTGCGATATCGAGCGGCGGCAGGCTGCCGAGATCGCAGAGCGCGATGGCGGCGGCGATCCTCACCTCGCGCGAACGGTCACGGTCGAGCGCCGAAAGCAGGCTCGCCACCGCGTTTTCCGAACGCAGCGCCGCAAGCATCTCGGCCGCGTGGATGCGCTCGGCGCCGTTGCCTTTTTCCAGCTGGCTGCCGACAAGCGCCGGCAGGCCGCATTCGTTGAAGGCGGCAAGGACGTCGTCATACTCCTCGCCGCGAAGCAGCGAAATGAACTCGAAGCCGGCATTGATCGCCACGCCCGCCGGCACCGCGAGCACCACCACCTTCAAGGCCTCGCGGTCCCGGTTTTCGGTGAAGGCGATCAGTGCTGTGTGAAGCTGGCGCCGCTGATCGATCTGCACCCTGCCTCGGCGTTCCTGCAGCACCCGCCGGACGATCAGGAACAGCATGATCACCAGGGAAACGGCGCTGAGCAAAATGGAAAGATCCCAGACGTACCACATGATCAGAACCGCGCGGTCAGGCCGAGCCCGAATATGCTTCGGTCGAATGTCGGGCGTTGCTCATGTGCGATACTGGCGCGGACCGTCAGCGGATCGTTGACGTCCCAGGAGATGCCGCCGAAGACGGTGCGCGTCGGCACCAGCGTGCCGTCGGAGATTTCGGGGGCGTCCGCATAGCCGCCGAACAGGTTGAAGCGCTGCGTCACCGCAAGGTCGACCCAAAGCACATAGCCGTCCGCGCGCGTGCCGATATCGTCGGCCGCATGCACCCAGCGGGCGGAAAGCCCCAGGCGGCCGTCGAAGATATAGCCCTGCACCCAGGGCGAGACGCTGGTGACGTTTGTGTTGGTGAAATTGTCGTAGCGGGTGTCGATGTTGAGCGACAAAGGGCCGAACGCCTTCGCCGCCGCCATGACCTGCAAGGACGCGCCGGCGCCGATCGCATAGCGCGCCAGGAAATCGGCATCCGGCGTCGCCGCGGCGAGCGCATAGGCGGAGAAGGCAGGCGAGAAGGCCTCGTCGATGCGGCCCTCGATCTGAACGTCGGTACGGCCGAAGCGGGTTGCCACGCGGGTGCGGCCTGAAATCGTCGTGCGCGGCGACAGCCGATAAGCAAGGCCAGCCGAGCTGTCGGTCCAGTCGCTCAGCCCGTTGGTGAGATCGCTCACCTCGGTGCCAAGGTCGAGCCGCCATCTGCGCGGGGGCGGCACGGCCAGTCTTTGCTCGATGTCGGAAGAGCCGGGCTCGATGGCGAGCGCCTCTCTGTAGGCCTGCCGCGCTGCATCGTCGTCGCCTAGGGCGCGGCGCACATCGCCGATCCCCACCAGCGCCTCGGCATTGCGCGAATCGATCGCAAGCACGCGTTGGAACGACTGTCCGGCCCGCGTGTAGTCGGCCTCGAGCAGGGCGACCTTGGCATCGAGGTCGAGCGCCTCCACATTGTCCGGCGACGAGGCCAACACGTCATCGACCAGCGCGCGGGCGCCCGGCACGTCGCCCTGCCAAATCGCCAGGCGGATCTTGCCGATCCGCGCGTCGAGAAGGCCGGGTTTTATGGCCAGCGCCCGGTCGAAGAAATGCCCGGCTTCGTCGAACCGCTGGCTGGAGCCCAGGATAAGGCCAAGGGCAACCAAGATGTCGGTGTTCTTCGGCGCCAGCCCAAGCGCGCGGCGATAGACCTTCTCCGCTTCGGGCAGCTTTCCCGCTGTTCGCAACCGTCGACCTTGCTCCATCAGGCCGGCGACGGGATCGGGCCGTGGTTTCGCCCTCGGCGCCGCCACCGACGCCTTCCTCGCCTCACCGCCGGCGGCCTGCATGGCCTTGCGGATGTTCTCCACAAGCGCGGCGGCGTCGGTGTTGCCGGGCTGGGCGCGCGCCACCGATTCGGCGAGCGGCAGCGCGGCATCCAGATTGCCGGAACGGAACTCGATCTCGGCCAGGCCAAAGCTTGCATCTTGATAGGCCGGAGCAAGGGAAAGCGCCTTGGAAAAGGCGTCGTGCGCCGCCGCCAGATCGTTGCGGCCGAGTTCGGCGAAACCGAGCTGAACCAGGGCGTCGGCATTGTCGGGTTTGAGCGCGAGTGCGCGCCGAAGCAGATCCACCGCCTCGTCGAAATGCCGGGCCTGCCTGGCTTTCACGGCGGACGCGTAGAGCTCATCGACCGTCTGCGCAAGCACCGCACCAGGAGTGGCCGCGATTGCCAGGATCAGGCATGCGGCAAGCGCTGCGCGCCGGCTGCGCCTCATCAGCGTTTCCCAGTCTTGCGCGCGATCAGACGCGCCAGCCGGGCCAGCAGTTCCTCGGGGATGAATGGCTTTACCAGATAGTCGTCGGCTCCCTTCTCGAGGGCCGAGACGATGTCCCTTTCGGCCTTGCGGGCGGTCAGCATCACCACCGGCGTGTCCGACAGAACCGGGTCGCCCTTGAGGCGAGCCAACACCTCCAGGCCGTCGGCCTTGGGCATCATCGCATCGAGCACGATGATATCGGGTCCGTCCTGTTCCGCCTTCGCCAGTGCCTCGGCACCGTCCACTGCCGTGATGACCTCGTATCCCTTCGCCCTCAGCCTGAATTCCATCAGTTCAAGCAACAGGGGATCATCATCGCAGATCAGAACTCTTGCCTTCGCTCCATTCACCTGTCCGGCTCCGGTTCACGCCTCGTTGCCCCCCGGAGTGATCAACTCATGAACCGACATCCGCCAATGTGGTCCATGCCAACGCCGGTGCGGGTCTCCCGTGCCGGCCGATGCCGCGCAATCATAAATAAAACCGATTCGCGACTGCCGTATTTCGATACAATCAGTAGATGAATATTGGGGTGTGGTACAGGTGCCGTAAACGGCAAACGGAGGTTGCTGACAGGCTTGTTGCCGCTGCCTTCGACCCGGCGGCTATGCCTGCCCGGGTCGCTCCGGAAGCAGCTTCCTGACTTCGCCGGCGAGCGCCAGCGGATCGAAAGGCTTGGCAATGACCCCGACCGCTCCCATGGCGAGATAGCGCTCGACCTGATGCGTCTGGGTGCGCGCGGTGATAAAGGCCACGGGTATCGACGCCGTCAGCGGTGAAGCAGCCAGGCGCTTCAGCGTCTCCGGCCCGTCCATGTCCGGCATCATCACGTCGAGCAAGATGAGGTCGGGATGCCATGCGGCGGCATCGGTCAGCGCCGCGGCGCCCGAAGAGCAGGACCGCACCTCGAATTCCGGCTCGAGCTCCAGCGACATCTGAGCGATTTCGCGGATATCGTGGTCGTCATCCACATAGAGGATTCTTGCCGGCATGATCGTCACTCCTTGGCGCGGGCGGCGGGTCTGGTGCCATCGCGCGATGAGGCCAACATGGTTCTGACAAGCTTTGCCACATCGATCTCCGACGCCCTGGTCTTGGTCATCATCGCCTGCACCCGATCGCCGAGTTTCTGGTCCGGTTCCGCCGCCGAGAACACGATCACTCCGGTCTCCAGCGGCAGATCGGCGAGCAGGTCCAGTCCCGATCCGTCTGGAAGTGCTATGTCCAGGATGACCAGGTCGAAGCGACGCTTCGCAACCGCCCGCCGTGCCTCCTGCAGCGTTTTCGCCGAGATGATCGAGACGTCCGAGCCCAGTCCCGCCGACATCACGGCTAGCACACCCTCGTCGTCCTCGACATGGAGGATCTTCGGCCTCTGTTCATTCCTGCCGGCGACGATCTTGGCAAGAGCGGCGTGAAGCCGCCCCGAATCCACCGGCTTCTCCAGCCAGTCGACGATGCCGACGGCGGTGCCGTTCAGCGAGCGCCTGGCCTCATCGGCGACGGCGGAGATGACGATGACCGCAATGTCGGAATTCACCGGTGACGCCCTGATGTCATGGAAGAGCTTGATGCCCGATTCTTCCGCCAGCTTGATGTCGAGTGTCAGTGCCACATAATCGCGAGACTGCAGAAGCGCCTTCGCGGTGGCGATGTCCGGGGCGACGTCGCTGGAAAAGCCTTCCGCGTCCAGGAGTGCCGCAATCACCGCCGCGACGTCGGTCTCGTCTTCGCAGATCAGAACCCGTAGGCGGCCATCGGGCTCCCGTGGCGGGCGCGGTGGCGGATACGGCCTCGGTTGGAGCCTGCGGGCTTCGGCAAGGTCGACATGGAACGAGGTTCCTTTCTCTTCCTCGGTTTCGAAGGAAACGGCGCCGCCCAGCTTTTCCACGATGGTCTTGACGATGCTGAGGCCGAGGCCGGTGCCGCCTTTCTTGCGGGTGCTGGACGCGTCAGCCTGTTCGAACTTGCCGAATATACGGCTGCGAAACGCCTCGGGGATACCCGCCCCCTGATCGATCACCGAGATGCGCAACATGTCGCGATCACGACGCTGTAGCTTCACCATCACGGTGCCGTCGGCGTGCGAGAACTTGATCGCGTTCGACAGAAGGTTGGCCATCACCTGGTGCAGGCGGTCCGGATCGATGTTGGCTTCGGCGCGCGGGGCATCGTCGACCAGGACGATGCGTATCCGGCTCTCGGCCATGTAGTTGGAACTGGCGGCAATGGCCTGCTCCATGATCGGGCGCACAGGCATCTGCTTGATCTTGAAGGCGATGACGCCTGACTCGATCTTCTCCATATCGAGGATGTCGTTGATGAGAAGAACCAGTCTCTCGCTATTGGTGTGAGCGATATTGACGAGGTTGGCGGCCTTCGGCGGCAATTCGCCCGCCACGCCCGCCGCGATCAGGCCCAGCGAGCCTCGGATGGATGTCAATGGGGTGCGCAGCTCATGACTGACCGTCGAAATGAAATCGTTCTTGAGCTGAGCGTTTCGCTTCTGCTCGGTGATCTCGCGATTGTAGGTGATGACACCGGTGATCTTGCCGACCTCGTCGCGGAACGGCGCCTTGAGCGTGTAAAGCCAGCCCTGTTTGCCATCCGGAAACACCGCAGGCTGTTCGATGCGCAATGTCTGCCCGGCCTTCAGTGCGCCCATCTCGTCCTGCCTGAAGCGCTCGGCCACGTCCTTCGAATAGAAATCGAAATCGGTCTTGCCGATGAGCTCCTCGACTGAAGCGGCCCCCAGCATTTCGGCGGTGGCGGGATTGGCGGCGATGAAGCGGCCGTCCACATCCTTTATGTTCAGGCAGTCCGGCAGTTCACGAACCATGGCCCGATAGATCATGTTGGACATGGAGAGATCGCGCCGCCGCTGTTGCCGGTCGAGCAGGATGCCGATCACCATGGTACTAAGGAAGCGGAACAGGAGGGACGGGAACGTGCTTTGCTGGATCAGGCCTGTGACGACTTGCGGGGGTATGACCAGGAGCGTGATCAGCCCGGCGAGTGCAACTGACACGCCGAAGCCGAATATGTCGAGCATCGTGCGCGACCGGGCCGCGACAATGTGGTGCCATGCCAGGCCGACGACGGCGGTGATCAGGATACCCATGACGCCGACATTGGCCCCCTGCCCGCCAAGATAGAGGCGATAGGCAATGGAGCCGATCGTGGCAACGAACATTGCCGGCCACCCGCCGAAGAACGCCGCGGCGCCGATAAAGGCGGCGCGCAGATCGACCACGAAGCCAGAGACAGACAAGGCGGTCGCCATTGAAAAGACCGCCCCCACGCACATGACCGCGCCCAGAAGCAGCGACTGTATTCGCGGCGAGAGACGCCCGGTGAAATCGGCCACAAGGTCCCAGGCGACGACCAGGACGGAGACCAGAGCAAGATTGGCGAGGAGTGATTGCCAGATCTCGGTCATGACTTTCCGGCTCCTTTTTTCCGATGAATATCGGCTAATCCTATCCGATATCTAAAGAAGCTGCGCATCAGTCCGCAGGGCCGGCACGCCGAGCAGAGGCGACATGGGCAGCCACATGGCAGGCGTCTTCGTACCGGGCGCTTATCGGGCACCAAGTTGAAGCTTGATCTTCGGCGCCGCGTACTGACTATGGCCCCGACGTGCTCGGCCGCGCCGCCGTGAGGGTTGATACGTCCAAGCCTGCCTACCGGCTCACGGACTACTACAGCTGGCACCTTTTTTCTGGAAGCCCCTGCTCCGCTCAATGCCGAGAGGGGCTCCTCTGGCCTGCCGCCGGTTTCGTGGACACCGAGACAAGGTGTTTAACGGAACTGGAGAGTGGGAATGCAAAGAAGGAAGTTCGGCCGCAAGTTCAAGCTTGAGGCGGTGAGATTGATCAAGGACCGGGGCGTTGCAGTGGCCCAGGCCGCCCGCGACCTCGATGTCCACGAGAATGTGTTGCGCAAATGGGTGCGCGAGCTGTCGACGGGTCCGCAGCACGGCTTTCCTGCGGCCGGCATCGCAGGTTCGTCTGGCGGTTCAGGGTATGGATCGCGTCGTGCGGCTGGTGACCCACAAGCCGATGCTTGGCGAACCTTTTGGCGAACCTACCCGTAAGCCATTGATAAATAAAGATAATGGTGGGCCCGGAGGACATGGTAAGGACGTTGATTCTATTGCGTTTTTCGTGGGCCAAAATTAGAGAGTTTCCCGTATCGTTCCGTATTGTCTTGCGATTGATCCCGACATCAGATTTCGACACGCTAGCGCGAAACACTATCGGCTTGTGGCGACGTCATTCCTATCAAGCCATGTCATCGGCCTACCCCGCCGCCAAAGCCGTCACTTCTCGCCGGAACGGCAGCGCGTCGCCGATATCGAGTTCGTCCATCTCACGAGCGAAACGATGGCCGGCGTAGGTCGCCCAGGCAATCGGACCTGGCGCCTCGGCATCACCTATGACCTTGATCGAGCGAATGCCATTGTCGGCCCATTCGTCGCGCCGCGCTTTCAGGTCGCGCCAGACTTGGTCGTCCTGTTGGCGCGACGTCACCAGCACCACGGCGTCGGCGGCAATGTCGCGTTCGGCACCGGTGTAGGCGCAGGCGGTGGCAACGCCTCCCGGCACGACGCGCGTCACGGTCCGGTTCAGCACGATCTCGACGCCGAGCTCGGCCAGCCGGCGATGGATGGCGCCTTGCTCCAGCGTGTTGCGCGTCCAGTCGGATACATAGGCGGACGGCGTCACCAGCGTCACCTTCGCGCCGCGGCGCGTCATGAGCTCTGCCAGAACGCCACCCATGTAGTAGTGGTCGTCATCGAACAACACGACTTTGCCGGTCGGAACATTTCCGCCCATCAGGTCGTCCGGGGTATAGATCGGCATGGCTGGTTCCACCGGCATAGGCACGACATGCGCGCGCGCCACGCCGTCGCGGCGCCAGGTCGAGCCAGTGGCGATGGCGATGTTTTGAAACCCGAAGGCCAGGATATCCTCGGCCGACAATCGGCTTTCGAAATAGACGTCGACATTGGACATCTGGCTGAGCTGATACTGGCGATAGTCGCGTACGCGACCCCAGGCGGAGAGGCCAGGCAAGCGGCACTCGCGCGACACGCGGCCGCCGAGCTCGGTGCCTGCCTCGGCGATCGCCACCTGGTAGCCGCGCAGGCCGAGTGCGCGGGCGGCCTCAAGCCCGGCGGGACCGGCGCCGACGATCAGCACGCTGTCGCTGTCGCCCTTGGCCTGCATCCGCTCCGGATGCCAACCCTTGCGCCACTCCTCCATGAAGGTCGGGTTCTGCGTGCAGCGCGAGATCGACATGGTCATGTCGCCGGTGATGCAGATGTTGCAGCCGATGCATTCGCGAATGTCCTCGATCCGTCCCTCCTCCATCTTCTTCGGTAGGAAGGGATCGGCGATCGATGGACGGGCGCAGCCGATGAAATCGAGCGTGCCGGACTTGATCATCCTGACCATCACGTCCGGCGAGGTGAAGCGACCGACGCCGACGACCGGCCTCGACGTCAGCGTCTTGATGCCGGACACGAGGCTTTCCTGCGCCGCCTCCTCCTTGAACCGCGACGGCCCCGAACAATCCTCCCAGGCGCCATGCGCCAAGTCCCAGAGGTCGGGCAGGTCGGCATTCATCTCGATCATGTCGCGCACTTCGGAATTGGCGAAGCCAAGTTCGCCGATCATCTCGTCCAGCGACAGCCGCAGCGTCAGGCCGCAAGTGTCGCCGATGGCGTCGCGGCCTTCTTCGATCAGCTCGCGCATCAGCCGTGAGCGGTTTTCCAACGGGCCGCCATATTCGTCGCTGCGCTGGTTGGTGGCGGTGGACAGGAAGTGCTGGATAATGCCGAAGCCATGCGCACCATAGAGACAGACTAGGTCGAAACCCGCCAGCTTCGCGCGTTTGAAGGCATTGCGGTGCCAGCGCCTGAGGTCACGTATATCCTGCTTGTCCATGGCGCGTGCCTGGACTGGATCGTTGGTGAAGGTGCGGATCGGCAAGGCCGACGGTCCGCGCGGCACTTCCTTGGTGTAGAGGTTCGGGCCGTTGATACCGGAATAGGCGAGCTGGATGCCGGCCAGCGCGCCATGCTGGTGCATGGCCTTGGCCATCTTCGCCAGCGCTGGGATGTCGGCGTCGTCCCAAAGCCTGAGCTCGATGAAGGGCGTGATCTCCGAGGTGTGGTGCATCTCGGTCTGCTCGGTGAAGATGACGCCCCAGCCGCCTTCCGACTTGATGCGCCGCATCTCGGCCGCGGCGGACGGATCACGATAGCCGCCACCATTGCAGTGCGGCACCTGGTAGAAGCGGTTCTTGGCGGTCACCGGACCGATCTTCACAGGCTCGAACAGAATGTCGTAGCGTGGATCACGCATGGTGCTTCCTTCCTGCCAGCGTCGCGTCGCGGCATGCGCGGTGATGGTTTCAAACCTGGCGCAAGCCGGTCTGCCCGGTGGGTAGACGCCGTGAACCTACTCATAAGTTGCGGCGCGTGCCGGAAAACTACAGATTTCTTCTGTGCCGATTAGGACGCGCCTAATCCGCCCCCCCGCCGCCTGGATTAGCATCCGAAGAATCCCGGCTGAGCCAAATGCGACTTCAAGGCCGCGGCCACGCGATGCTAGATAGCGCACACGGCCAACGAGACGTGAGACGCATGGACAGCATCCAGATCCTTGAAAAGCTGATCGCATTCCCGACGGTGAGCCGGGACTCGAACCTCGACCTCATCGGTTACGTGACAGACCTGCTGGCGACGCGGGGCATTGCATGCCAGATCATCCGCAGCGCGGACGGCCACAAGGCCAACCTGTTCGCCACAATCGGGCCGGCCGAGGCGGCCGGCGTCATGCTGTCCGGCCACACCGATGTCGTCCCGATCGACGGACAGGACTGGACGCTGCCGCCTTTCGAGATGAGCGCGCGGGATGGCAAGCTTTACGGCCGTGGCGCGGCCGACATGAAGGGTTTTGTAGCCTGCGCGCTTGCCGCCTGTCTCAAGGCCTCGAAAATGGGCCTGCAAACGCCCTTGCATCTGGCGCTTTCCTACGACGAGGAGATCGGCTGCATCGGCGTGCACAGCCTGATCGACATGCTGCGTTCGGCGCCGCATCGGCCATTGCTGTGCATAGTCGGCGAGCCGACCAACATGCAGGTCGCGACCGGCCACAAGGGCAAGCTTGCGGCGCGCGCCATCTGCAGGGGACGCGAAAGCCATTCGGCGCTCGCTCCCCTGGCGCTCAACGCCATTCATCTCGGCTGCGACTTCGTCTCCGCACTGCGCCGGGAACAGGACCGTCTGGCCAGCGATGGCGCGCGCGACGGTGACTATGACATTCCCTACACGACCGTCCACGTCGGCAAGATGCATGCCGGCGTTGCGCTCAACATCGTGCCGAACCTGTGCCAGCTCGACTTCGAGATCCGCAATGTCGCGGCCGACAACCCCGACCAAATCCTCGATGGGTTGCGCGCAGAGGCAGCGCGCATTGCCGCAGCCGCTTCAGCGATCGCGCCGGAGGCGGCCATCGACATCGATATCACCAACACCTATCCGGGTCTGGACACGCCGGCGAATTCGCAGGCTGTGGCTTTCGTCAAGTCATTGACCGGGGCCAACGACACCATCAAGGTTGCCTTCGGCACCGAAGGCGGATTGTTCAGCCGCGACCTCGGCACGCCGACCATCGTGTGCGGGCCGGGCTCGATGGCGCAAGGGCACAGACCGGACGAATTCGTCAGCATCGAACAGATGCGCCGCTGCGACGACATGCTCGACAATTTGCTGCGGCGGCTTGCCGGACAACAGTTGAAAGTCGCCTGACAAAGGCCGCTGCTATTCCACGACCCGTCCGCTGCCGAACACGCCCTGTTCGACAACGAAGCGGCGGCAATGATCGATGAATGCCTGTACCGTCTGGGTGCGGTGCTCGGCGTTGGGCAATGCGACCCCCATGGTCAGAGGCCGCAAATCCCCTTCCAGGGGCACGAAGACCAGCGGCTTGCCGTCCGGCGCCAGGGTGTTGAGCGGCCGCATGTTGGCGATGCCGTAGCCGAAGCCATTGGCAACCATCGACCGCATCACCGCGATGTCGCCGGTGCGCTCGGCAATGTTCGGCCGGATGCCCCGCATTTGGAAGGCCGAGAGAAAATATTCGCGGCTGTATGGCAGGTCGAGCAGCACCATGGGCTCGTCGGCCAGTTCTTCCGTCGTGATCGAAGCTTTGCCGGCGAAGCGGTGCCCCTGCGGCAGCATGACATAGGCCGGCACCAGCATAAGCGGTTCGAACGTCGTGTCCTGCGACAGTTCGAGATCATAGGTCAGCGCCGCATCGATTTCACCTCGCTGCAACATTTCGAGCAACTGACCCTGGTTGCGTTCGAACTGCCGGAACCGCACCTCGGGATAGGCGCGCTCGAACTTCGCGCGCAGCGTCGGCATGACGATCTGCGCGAAGGTCAGCAGGCATCCGACTGCCAGCGGCCCACGCACCTTCTCGGCGATGTCGCCGGCGATATCGTGCAGAGCGTCGGCGTCGGCCAGCAACCTGGCGGCCTCCTTGAGGAAAACACGCCCGCCGGCCGTGAGCGACAGGCCATGCGAATGCTTGCGGACAAAAAGCTGGACGCCGAATTCGGCCTCGAGCTGCGCGATGGACGCCGAAATCGAAGGCGGCGAAACATTGACCTGCTCGGCCGCCTTGGTAATGGAGCCGGCTTCGCCGACGGCGACGAAATATTCCAATTGTCTCAGGGTGAAGCGTAGCGGCATGGGCTTCTATGTTGCCGGTTTGGGCGCTGCGATCAAGCGCCCGCTCCGCCTCAGTACTTGATCCATGTCGTTTTCAGCGCGGTGTACTTGTCCAGCGCGTGCAGCGACAGGTCGCGGCCAAAGCCCGATTGCTTGATGCCGCCGAACGGCGTCATCGGGCTCAGCGCATCGACCGTGTTGACGGAAACGGTGCCGGCGCGGAGCCGGCCGGCAACGCGGTGCGCGCGCGAAAGACTGTCGGTCCATAGTGACGCGGCCAGCCCGTACGGGCTGTCATTGGCAATGCGGATGGCCTCCTCCTCATCGTCGAAGGCAATGACCGACAGCACCGGTCCGAATATCTCATCCCTGGCAATCGGGTCGTCATGGGCAACATCATCGAAGATGGTGGGCTGTATAAAGCTGCCGCGACCGTTGACCGTGACCCGATCTCCGCCGGCAACCAGGCGCGCGGTCTTCTTGCCGGCCTCGACGAAGCGCATGACGTTGGCGGCGTGGCGGGCATCGACCATGGCGCCCATTTTCGAGGCAGGGTCGAGCGGATCGCCAGGCTGGGCGGCCGCCGCGCGCTTGGCCAGTTTCTCCACGAAGGCATCCTTGATGCCGCGTTGCACGAGCAGGCGCGAATTGGCCGAACAGACCTCGCCCTGGTTGAAGAAGATGCCGAAGGCCGCCATGTCGGCCGCCGCATCGAGGTCGCCGCAGTCGGCGAAGACAAGGTTCGGGCTCTTGCTGCCTGTTTCGAGCCAGACCTGCTTCATGTTCGACTGACCCGAATATTGCAGGAACATCTTGCCGACCGAGGTCGATCCGGTGAAGGCAAGGCAATCCACGTCCATGTGACGGCCAAGCGCCTGCCCGGCCGTCTCGCCAAGGCCGGGCACAACGTTGAGCACACCGGCGGGCAGCCCCGCCTCCATGGCGAGTTCCGCCAGCCTGAGCGCCGAGAAAGGCGACTGCTCCGCGGGCTTCAGCACCACCGAATTGCCCGCCGCCAGCGCGGGCGCGCACTTCCATGTGGCCATGTCGAGCGGGAAATTCCACGGCACCACGGCACCGACCACGCCGAGCGGCTCGCGCCGCACCAGCACCAGATCACTGCCGCCGGTCGGCGCCACTTCGTCATAGATCTTGTCGATGGCCTCGCCATACCACTGGAAGATCGCCGCGGAACCCGGGACATCGACAGTCGCGGCATCCGTGACGAGCTTGCCCATGTCGAGCGATTCCAGCAGGGCAAGCTCCTGCAGGTTTTCGCGCAGCAGCCGCGCCAGCCTGAACAGCACCTCCTTACGGTGCGCCGGGCTCGCGCGTGACCAGACACCAGCCTCGAAACTGCGGCGCGCCGCGGCAACGGCGAGATCGATATCTTCCTCGCCGCAGGACGCCACCTCGGCGAGCGTTTCGCCAGTGGCCGGATTGATGCTGGCGAAGGTGCGGCCCGAACGCGCGGCAACCGTCTTACCATCGATGAACGCCCTGTCGCGAAACCGGATCGCGGATGCCTTGCCGATCCAGTCCTTGTGACTGAATTCGCTCATGCGGATGCCTCCCCCTGCGTGATGGCTACTCGTCGCCCGGCACGCCGTAGCTCGGCGCGTCGGACGGATTGATCGCGCGGGTCACATAGGCATCGAGCTGGGGCTTGTAGCGGTCCCACAAGGCCGCCAGTTCCTCGATCGGGCAGCCGTCGGTCCAGTCGCAGCGCAGGTCCGCGACGGGCCATGCGACCTCGCGCACCAGCTTCATTCCAGCCGAATGCACCGGACCCGCCTCGCCCCCCGCCTTCAGCGCGGCGCGCATGGTCGCGATCAGGCGGTCGCCGAGGTGCCCTTCAGAGGCGAGGAAGGCGTCGACCATGGCTTGCGGCACGCCCTCATGGGCCAGCATGTTGCCGCCGCAGGCGACATTGTCCGCACGCGCTTCCGCCCAGATGCCAAGCGCCCTGGGTCCTGAATGAATGGCGGTGGTGCCGGCGGCATCGACAGCCAGCACCTGCCGGTAGTCGCTATAAGCGCCGGTGCGCTTCAGGATGGCGACCGCCTCGGCGGCAGAGGCGCCCCGCGCCAGCAGTTCGAGCCCTCTTGCGCCGAGCGTCGGATCGGTGACGTTCTGGCTGGCGACCGCGCCGACGCCCGCTTGCGCATAGGCGCAGCGCGCCGCCACCGCCGGTGAGGAAGACGACACCGCGACGCCGAACATGCCGGTGCGGCTGCACCGCGCGACAATGGAAAAGGTCATGAGATCAATCCGGGATGACGGCGGTGCCGTCGATCTCGACCAGCCAGTCCGGCCGCGCCAGGGCCGAGACGACGAGACCGGTCGAAACGGGATGCACGCCTTTGATATACTCGCCCATGGTGCGGTAGACTGCCTCGCGATGGCGCACGTCGGTGATGTAGACCACCACCTTGACCAGATGCTCCATGGTGCCGCCGCACTCTTCGATGAGCTGCCTGATGTTCTGCATCACCTTATGCGTCTGCTCGGCCGGATCGTGGCTGCCGATATTCTTGGCGGTGTCGAGATCCTGCGGGCACTGGCCGCGCAGATAGACCGTCCGGCCGCCCCGCGTGACGACCGCCTGGCACAGATCATTGTCGAGCTTCTGCTCGGGATAGGTGTCCTTGGTGTTGAACTTGCGGATTCTCGTATGCGCCATCCAGGTCTCCATCAGATCGGGCTCGTGGCTGTTGTCAGCGTCGGTCAGGCGTCCACCGTCTCGCGCTGCGCCGCAGCGTGATAGGCCAGATATTTGCGCTGCGTCGAAATTCGGTCGGCGACATGCTTGGCATCATGCCAGACGCCCCAGATGAAACTCGACCCTCTTCGCGACTGCCAAGGCAGGCCGAGAAAATAGATCCCAGGCTCGACCGAGACGCCGCGTTGGTGCCTTGGCCGGCCCCTCTCGTCAAAAGCATCGACCTTCAACCAGCTGTAGTCGACGGCAAAGCCTGTCGCCCAGATGATCGCCGCTATCCCGGCGCCCGCCAGATCGAGGTCACGAAGCGGGTTGGTCAAGCAGTCCGGATCCGGGTCGATCCGACGGGCCGCGGGCTCCTGCGGAAGGTCGAGGCCGTTGCGCGCGACATAGGCATCGGCCTCGTCCAGCAGCGACATCAGGTTGGCGTCACCGCGGGCAATGTTCTTCGCCAGATCGGGCGCGAAGGTCAGTATGCCGTCCTGATATGCTTTTGTCATGCCGACCAGGGTAAGCCCCTGCGCCGCCAGCCGACGGAAATCAATCGTTTCGCCGCCACGCGCGCCGCTCACCGCAATCGTGACATGCTCCGTGCCAGGCCCCGGGGTTTCGAGATCCCATTTGCCGAGAACGCCAAGCCACCAGCAGAAATCACGCCCGCGATAGGCACGCGGCGGGCGGTCGTGCGGGCCGACCGAGAGGTAGACGCGCCGCCCCGAGCGCTGCAGCTCATCGGCGATCTGCACACCTGACGATCCTGCCCCGACCACCAGCACCGCGCCCTTTGGCAACTGCCCGGGATTGCGGTACGCGCTGGAATGAATCTGCAGAATGCCGGCATCGCCGGGGACAAGGGCGGGGATGACGGGGACCTGGAAAGGTCCGGTCGCCGCGACGATGCTGCTGGCTTCGATCACCCCGGCCGACGTCTCGACGCGAAACCCGGGTCGACCGACATTTCTTTGCGCGAGCTTGACCTCGACGCCGCAGCGGATCGGCGCATTGATCTGCCTTGCATAGGCGGCGAAATAGTCCGCAACCTCCTCCTTGGAGGGAAAGCCGTCAGGACCCGTCACGGGAAATTCCATGCCTGGGAAACGGTCATGCCAGGCCGGGCCATTGGCGACGAGCGAGTCCCATCGCTGCGAACGCCAGCGCTCGGCGATCCGGCCACGCTCAAGGACAAGATGCGGCACGCCGCATTTGCTCAGATGCTCCGACATAGCCACTCCCGCCTGGCCACCGCCGACGACAAGCGTGTCTATTTTTTCCACCGACATTTCTGCGTCCTTTCCCCCCAAGAGTTTCTGATGCGAGGAGGTCAGATCGCTGGTGTACTGGAGGGACTGATTAGCGAAAATTACGATTTCACGTGGCAGTGGTTAGCTTGTCCCTAAATGCCGGGACACGGGCCGACGCGCGGCTACGACAGCATCGCCCTGGCCGCTTTTTCGCCGATCATCATGGACGGCGCATTGGTGTTGCCGCCGATCAGCGTCGGCATGATCGAGGCGTCCGCCACACGCAGATTGTCGAAGCCGCGCACCTTGAGACTGACGGGATCGACCACCGCCATGGTGTCGTTGCCCATCTTGGCCGTGCCGACCGGGTGATAGACGGTCAAGGCTTCGGCACGCAGATAGGCGAGGATCTCGTCGTCGGTGACGACATCGGGTCCGGGCAGGATTTCCGGTCCGCGGATGTCGGCGAAAACCGGCGAAGCAAGGATGGAACGCGCGACCTTTATACCTTCGACAAGGGTCAGTGCATCCTGCCCGTCGCTGAAGAAGCGGTGATCGATCAGCACGTTGCGGCGGGTGCCGTCACGCTCGAGCGTGATTTCACCGATGCTTCCGGGCCGAAGCACGCAGGTGTGCACGGCATAGCCGTGGCCATATTCGACAAGCCGGCCGCGATGGCTGCGATAGCCGGGGACAAAGTGGAATTGGACATCGGGAATATCGCCGGCATATTTCGTCTTGGCGAAGCCGCCGGCCTCGACGTAATTGGTCGTCAGCATGCCTTTGCGGCGGACGAAATACTGAAAAGGCGCCGCCAGCATCGCTGGCAGATTGGCGAGCGACAGGCCGAGCGTCCTGGCGCTGTTCGATCGCATCGTGATCATTCCGTCGACATGGTCGCGCAGGTTCTTGCCGACGCCCGGCACGTTCATGACCGGTTCCACCCCCGCCGCCTTCAGCTCGTCGGCTGGGCCGATGCCGGAAGCAAGCAGGATGCGCGGCGATCCGATCGCGCCTGCGCTGAGCACGATTTCGGCGCGGCACGTCAGCCTTTGGGCTGATCCGTCCCTGATCACATTGACGCCGGTGGCGCGTCCGCTTTCGATCGCCAGGTCAAGCACCTCGACGCCTGACAGGACCTGGAGGTTCGGGCGGCCGAGAACCGGCCGGACGAAGGCAGTGTAGGCTGAGAAGCGCTCCCCCCTGTTCTGGGTCACATTGTAGATGCCGAGGCCGAGTTGGCCATCGGCGTTGAAGTCGCGGTTTTCGGGCAGGCCCACGCCCCGACCCGCCTCTACCCACAGCCTGGATACGGCGTTGGGGTCACGCGGATTGTCGACCAGCAGTTCGCCCTCGAAGCCATGATAGGCCGGGTTTTGCGACAGGAGATTGCGCTCGAGCTGCTTGAACACCGGCAGCACGTCGGCATAGGACCACCCTGCGCAGCCGAGTGCCGCCCACTCATCATAGTCCTGCGCGGCGCCTCTGATATAGACCATCGAATTGATCGAACTCGACCCGCCAAGAAGCTTGCCCCGGTTGACCGGTATGCGGCGGTTGTTGAGCAGCGGCTGCGGCACGCCCTTGTAGCCATAGTCGAAGTTCGGATTGCCGTAGAGCGAGAGAATGCCGGCCGGTACCCGCACCCTTGTGCGGTCGTCGCTACCGCCGGCTTCGATCAGGCAGACGCGGTTGGCGGGGCTAGCGCTCAGCCTGTTGGCCAGGACACAACCGGCCGAGCCCGCGCCGATGACGATGTAGTCGAATTCCGCGGTCGCGATGCTCATGCCATGCCTGCTAGTGCTCTTCGTCTTCGTCGTTTTTCAAGAGCTCGAGGATTTCCCGCTTCATGGCGATGAAGCTCGGCTCCATGACCAGATCCATGCTGCGTGGGCGCCGGAGGCCGACGCGGATTTCCTTCTTGATCTGGCCGGGCCGGCCCGACATGACGAGCACCCGGTCCGCCAGCAGGATCGCCTCGTCAATGTCATGCGTGACGAACAGAACCGTCTTCTTGGAATGGTCCCAGATCCTCAGCAAAAGCTTCTGCATTGAGTGGCGTGTCTGGCTGTCGAGCGCTCCGAAGGGTTCGTCCATCAGCAGCACCTGCGGATCGTTGGCGAGCGCACGTGCAATCGCCACGCGCTGCTTCATGCCGCCCGACAGCTGCGAGGGATAATGGTTGGCGAATTTTGCCAGGCCGACCTCATGGAGAAAATGTTCGACGATGGCCCTGCGCTCGGCCGCCGACATGCCCTTGCGCTTGGGACCGTATTCGACGTTCTGCGCCACCGTCAGCCAGGGGAACAGCGTGTAGGCCTGAAACACCATGCCGCGATCCGGACCTGGCTCGGTAACCGGCTTGCCGCCGACCGAGATCATGCCGCCGGTGCGCTCCTCGAGGCCAGCAATGAGATAGAGCAGGCTCGATTTGCCGCAGCCGGACGGACCGACGATCACGCAGAACTCATTGGGCACGACATGGAAGGAGATGCCGTCCAGCGCCAGCACCGCGTTGTCGCCCTTGCCGTAGCGCAGGACCACATTGTCGATGGCGATGTCGGAACTCTTCGGTTTCGTCGCGAGTGTCAGGGCGTCCATGTCGGCAAACTCCTCAATTGGCCCAGGGAGCGACGAGGCGGCGAATGCCCCGGAACAACTGGTCGGTGCAAAGACCAAGGATGCCGATCATGGCGATGGCCATGAAGATGACGTCGACCTGGAAGCCGCGCATCGCCTTGAGCGAGATGTATCCAAGCCCGCTGCGGGCGGCGACGAGTTCGGCAACGACGAGATAGGTCCAGGCCCAGCCCATGGTGACGCGCAGCACGTCGAGCACGTTCGGAAGCGTGGCCGGAAAGACGATGTGGAAGACCGTGTCGCCGCGTTTCGTGCCGAGCGTATAGGCAGCGTTG
The DNA here is from genome assembly GCF_002294905.1 of Mesorhizobium sp. WSM4308. Taxonomy (NCBI): domain Bacteria; kingdom Pseudomonadati; phylum Pseudomonadota; class Alphaproteobacteria; order Hyphomicrobiales; family Phyllobacteriaceae; genus Mesorhizobium; species Mesorhizobium sp. WSM4308. Next base: position 89,990 of record NZ_NSFW01000024.1, read on the forward strand.
ACGAGGTCGCGCTGAACGCCGCGGGCGCTGTCGGCGATCATCACCAGCTGCTGGAAGAAGATGCCGAAGATGATCACGGCCACGCGCTGCTCGATGCCGATGCCGATCCACAAGATGAAAAGCGGCACGAAGGACGTCACCGGCAGATAGCGGATAAAGTTGACGAGCGGGTCGAGCGCCGCCTGGACGATGCGGTAGGTGCCCATCGTCAAACCGAGCGGCACCGCCACGACGCTCGAAATGACGAAGCCGATCAGCACCACCTGGACGCTGGCGAGCACGTGCTCCCACAACGACCCGTCAAGCGCCATGCTGATGGTGGTGAACAGTACGGATTCCGGGCGCGGCAGGAACATTTCCTTGACCGCTCCGGAATAGGTCAAGGCAAACCAGCCGCCGATGACCGCGCCCCAGACCAGGACGCTGAGCGTGATGGAGAGAGGGCGCGACACGGCCTGAAAAGGCGTGGTGATGGCTTTCCAGGCGGATCGACCGGGCTGATTTTTTTCCACGCTCGTGGTCACGATATGGCTGATGGGAGACGTTGCATTCGGTGCCAGTGTCACAGGGAAACCTTTTGGGCTGGATGGACCGCAGGCGAGAGGCTCGGCCCGCGGTCCAGCGAGCTCACTTTACCAGGATAGGTTACTTCGCAGGGCCAGATCACTTCGCAAGGAAAGACGTATCGACGAGGTCGTCGTATTTGATGTCCATCTTGAGCTTGCCGAAGCCGCCCCAGATATCACCGCCGAGCTTGATCAGCTTGCCGGCTTCACCACCCTCGCCGCCGGCGAAGAATTGGGCATTGCGCTCCTTGCCATAGAAGTTCACGCCCGCGGCGGAGGAGGCGAAGTCCTTCGGCTCCTTCAGCCAGCCGCCGACGCCCTTGGCCATCACCTCGTAAGCCTTCTCGGGATTTTCCTTGATGAACTCGTTGGCCTTGTAGAGCCCCTTCACCAGCGCCTCGACATCGCCGGGGTTCTTCGTGATGTAATCGCAGTTCAGCGCCACCACATCGACGATCAGGCCGGGTGTCTTTGAGGAGTCGATCAGCACCTGTCCCTTGTTTTCCTTCTTGGCCAGCGTCAGATGCGGTTCCCAGGTGACGGCAACGGGAATGCGGTCGGCCATGAAGGCGGCGGCGGCATCATCCGCGGTCATGTTGGTGATCTTCACATCGGCCTGGCTGAGACCGGCCTGCTTGAGCAGGATGTTGAACCAGAACTGAGAGACCGAGCCTTCGTTCAGCCCGACTTCCATGCCTTTGAGATCAGCGACGCTCTTGACGTTGCTGGGCGCCAGGACGCCGTCGCCGCCATGGCTGTCGTCCAGGGCATAGACCGATTTGAAGCAGACGTCCTTGGAACGGTACTTCATGATTTCGTCGATGGTCGAGGCGCTGCCGTCGAGCTCGCCGGCGGCGACGGCCGCCATGTACATCGATGCTTCCTCGATGACTTCGAGCGAGACATCGAGGCCGCCTTCCTTGAAGTAGCCCATGTCGCGCGCAAGGAAGAGCGGGCCGTACCCGACCCAGGTCGTCATGCCCAGCTTCAAGCTGCCGGCTTCGGCGTGGAGGCTCACCGAAAGCGCGCTGAGGGCAATGCCGGCCGCAAGCGCGGCACGGCGAAACTTCGAGATTATTGTCGTCATTATGTTCCCCTGTCTTTTTCTGAGGGCAGGCGCTGTCCGCACCAAAACAACCCGCTTCGGACGCATCGCCGAAGGCTGCCACCTGACGTTCTTTTTGTTCTCTTTCAGCCGGCGGATGGAGCAAAGCACGCTGTGTGCGATGCACAAATAATGATTTTCGATAATTCTGCTTAGGCTGGGCCTAACCAAGCCGGCACTGCTGCGTCTGCGCCACCCACAGACTTTGGCGTGAGACGGGCTGACGATCCCGATGACCTCATCGTCGCTTTCAGAGAGGTCAACGACGGTCGCCTCCTGGAATTGGCGAAGCTAGCTATTGACCTGGCCTCTAGACCGCGACCTGCCCTCGCGCATTCAATGGCGACATCAATACCAACGCCTTCTTCCGTGTGCTCGCTGATGAAGGCCGGCACGCTTGTGGGATCGAGGCAGATCGCATCCAGCATTAGCTATTTTGCCAGACCGCGGCGATGGGCATTTTGGCTCGCTCACGAAGATCACCGCGGCACCAGCCGCGGACGGCTAGCAATGTCAGCGCGCCAATGGGGTCGAGGCCGGAAGTCAGCACCGTATACCTGACGTCACACAAGAGTCAAAAACTTACCCAATAATGTGGGAAGAAGCCGTCGAGATCAGAAGACAAGGTTAAGCCTGACCGATGTCTTCAGAGTTTTGCTCATATCTTTCAAAGCCGCATCCAATTTATAACATCGGTTCGAACTCAGCTTGAAGATGCCTTGAATTTCGCACCAGCGGATGCATGCATCGGAAACTACTGGATTCTGCGGAGATTCAGGAAGTCAGGCGGGAGTAGAGGAGCTTCGCGTTGCTTTGAACTGTGAGCGGCTCCCCCGCTTCCGACGCGAAGCGGGGGAGTATCCGTCTCATGCCTGATCCGTCCAGGTCTTACGTCTTGGCGGCGTTCCGGGCAGCCTCGAATACATCGCGTGCGGACGTCGTACCCGCTACGTGCTCCGTACCCTGGACCCCGAGGGCCATCCATCCCGCGTTGACGGCCTCAAACATCGCTTCGGCTGGTCCTGTCTGGCCCTTCGGAATGCCGAACTGCTCGAATGCTGCTGGCCACTCGGCCCGCGGGACGGCAAAGGCTTTGACGTCGAGCTTCATGACTTCACCCAATTGCGCGGCGACCTCATCCGCGCTCACCATCGAACCGAGTTCGATGACCCGATGCCCCGACCACGCCGGCCCGCTCAGAAGCCTTGCAACCTCAGCGCCGATGTCGTTGGTCGCGACCATGGTCGATTTCCGATTTGTCGGGTTGTAGTAGACGGGCAGCGTGCCGCCCTGGACTACGTGCAAGCCGTAGAGGAAGTTTTCGAAAAACCCGCCGGCCCGTACATATGCGATCGGCAGTGTCAGGTCGCGAAAGCCCTGCTCCAGAAGCGACAGGGCCGTGATCATCCCCAGCCCGCTGGTCCTGTTCGCGCCCATCGACGAGAGTGCGACCATCCGCGGCGGCGCCACCTTGGTGAGCGCCTCGACATAGTTCGCGATGACGCCCTTGGCTTCCCTGAAATCCGGCGAAGGTGCCCAGACGGCCGGCAACATGATAAACGCGCCGTCGACGCCCTCGAGCGCCCGCTCGATGGCGGTCGCATCGTTCCAGTCGCCGTCGACCAGTTCGACGCCCTGGTCCGCCCAGCTTGCCGCCTTGGCGCGGTCGCGGACCAGCGCGCGTACCTTCTTGCCTTGCGCCAGCAAATGCCTTGCGGCGGCACCGCCAACATTTCCCGTAATTCCCGTCACTAAAAACATGTGTTTCTCCTGATGTTGAGGGACTGCACTGCCCCGGTTGGTTCAACGGATGAGCGGCAGAATGGCCCGGATACGGGGATGGCGCGCGTAGAGGCCGCCCCATGTCATCGCACCCAGAAGCAGGGAGATTATTTCCGGCGCCGACCCCAACTCACCGATGCGGACATGGGCGCAGATGGCACCTCCCAAAAAGCCCGTCACCAGGATCGCGCCGAGCACGGTGGTAGCCGGGATGGCGTAAAGGATGGCGCAGGCGAGTATGATCGGACCCACGACATGGGTCAGGTCCATCGAGAACCCGGTTTCCTGCAACGTGCTCGCGATCTGTGCCGGCGCGAAAAGCTGAATGGTACCGTCTGCCGCCAGAGCGACAACGACAAACGCGCTCATGATCCGGCCCGCCCACAGGGCGCCATGCAGGGCCACAGTTTTAGGCATCTGACGCAGGTTCATAGTTTCGGACACTTGTCATTCTCCGATGGGAGGATCCCATATTCGAAGCTTACTGTGCCTCTTAGGCGTGATAAACACCGAGAAAACGAACCAACTGTTCTCTTTTTGGGACACAATACCGAGGCACGAAAATGCAGAATCTCGAACCCATCCTCATTTTCATAACGGTAGCGGAAATGGGGAGCTTCACCCGCGCGGCGGATAGCCTGGGTATCCAAAAAGGGAGGGCCTCAACGGCGGTCCGGAAGCTGGAGGAAGATATCGGTGTCAGGCTCCTGCACCGGACGACGCGCAGCGTGCAATTGACTGAGGACGGCCGCGCATTTCATGCCCGTGCCCGCGATCTGCTTGCTGAAGTCGATGACCTGCACTCGATGTTCGCAGGCGATCGCGTGGCACTTCGTGGGCGTTTGCGGGTCGATCTTCCGACCGAGGTGGCGCGCACAACGATCGTGCCGGCCTTGCCGGATTTCATGGCGACACATCCCGAGTTGGAGCTGGAGGTGTCGAGCACGGATCGACAGGTGGATCTGGTTCAAGAGGGGTTCGACTGCGTATTGCGGCTTGGCCCCATAAGGGACGAGACGCTGATTGCCCGCCCACTGGGCCTGTTGCGTATGGTCAACGCTGCCAGTCCCGCCTATCTCGCGCGCTTTGGCGTCCCTCGATCGCTAGAGGATCTCCAGCGTCAGGAACATCGGACAATTCATTTTTCGACGACACTGGGCGCAAGGCCCCATGGATGGGAATATCCGGACGGCGACAGCTACGCGACGCTTCAGTTGCCAGGTGCGCTGCACGTCAACAGCGCGCAGACCTACGAAGCCGCTGCCCTCGCCGGCCTCGGCCTGATACAAGCGCCGCTCTTGGGGATTGGTCGATACTTGGAGAGTGGCACGCTTGTGGAGATCCTACCCGATTTTCGTCGCCGGGCGCTCGCCGTGTCCCTCGTCGTGGCACATCGGAGCAATCTGTCGCGCCGGGTCCGCGCATTCATGAAATGGATCGAAGATGTGCTGGCGCCGTATATGGAGTAGCGAGACGAACATCTCCGTGCCGCCGTCGAAATCAACATTCTGAAGCTATGTCTGCCGGTCGGCGACCCAACAGAATGCGGCACTGAAACCGGCGACCTTTGACGTCCGACATGAGATGTCCTCAAACTTTCCGCCTTCTGTCTCCCCAACGCCGTGCCCATGCACAGAACCATTCCGTATCAAGTTCGGAGGTATCCGGTTGCTCGCAACCCTATCCGGGGCCGCCGTCGATCTCCGTAGCGTAGCAAAACGGGCAATCGAAACGAATGGCCGTTTTCAGGCCCGGGAACGGCGAGGATGGGGCGCGAAGCGGTCATGCCGGACGTCACCTGCGAGAGTTTGCTTCGGGTCAGATCAAGTCGATACGCGCGACGAGCCTGAAGGTCCGCTTCTGGCCTTCCGAGCCTCGAACTCGCCAGTCCGCTTTTTCGGCCCAATAGCGGTCGCTTACAGGGGCACGTTCCGAAGGTCAGCACCTGACGCGAGCAGATCCTTGCTAGAGGTGAACGAGGTCAGTTTGAATCCTTACCGCAAAGGCAAACCTACGTTCTCAACGAGTTCGTCCAGTCCTTGCTCGCAAAATTGCAACACCCCCTCTTGACGGTCGGCGTCATCAGATTCAGTTTTCGTGACGCACGATAATCGCGAAAATACCATGGCCGACGACACGCCCAAACGGAAGCGAGGCCGCCGACTGAAGGGCAGCGCTCCGATGTCCCCAGCCGAGCGTCAGCGGCGCCGTCGCCAGCGGCTCATTGAAGCCGCACAGGTGGGGTTCCTGGTGCGCCTGTATTCCGAGCGGATGGCGGGACGGCTTGAAACGGCGGAGAAGCAAATCCGGGAGTTGACAATCGCGCTGCAGGAGAAGGATCGCCCAGCCTATCCTGGTCTGGTGACCAAGATCGAATTCTCGATTGAAGTCCTAAGGGAGAACCTGACGCTGCTCCAGGAGGCACTCCCACCAGACGGAAAACGCTCTCCGACTTGAATTTCGTACCGAGCCACGGCCATCGAATAGCTCAAATTGGCATTCTGGGTTTACATCGGTAGCCAAGCCCCTAGTTTTAGAGCTTCGCGCCGTGCACCCCGAGTGCGCGGATGATCGAGAACGGGACCGTGAGCTTAGGCCGGCCCCTCAAGAACTTCCGAAAGGATGACTGCTATGACACAGGCCAAGAATGGCGATACCGTGCGTATCAACTACAATGGACGCCTAGTCGACGGCACTCAATTCGATTCTTCCGGCAGCGAACCGCTGCAGTTCACACTGGGTGAAGGACAAGTGATCTCCGGTCTTGAAACCCATGTCGAGGGCATGGAGGTGGGTGCGAAAAGCACCGTCACCGTTCCAGCCGACGCCGCCTATGGCCCTCACCGCCCCGAAGCGGTCATGACCATCGACCGCGCCAAGGTGCCAGACAACATCAACGTTGATATCGGCACTCGATTGCAGGTCAGAACCCGCGACGGTCGCCCCATCCCGGTAACAGTCGTCGAAGTTGACGACGCCAGCGTCAAGCTCGACGGCAATCATCCATTGGCCGGAAAGGATTTGGTGTTCGACGTTGAACTGGTCGAGATCGTTCAGGCGGCGTAAGGCACGAATCCGGCCCAGAATTGGTCGGCTTCGCGGGCTTGCTGATTTGCGAGATGACGGGCCGGTGGTCATGGGGATTCCTGCGGACGTCGCCAAGGCGACTAACCAGACCCTGGCGCGTGCGTGGTCCGTTGCTCTCGATGATCATCCGGACGAACCGGATGGCATTCTCTATCTCTCCCGACTGAACGGGCACACCAATCTGGCTGTCTATGGCCGCGCGGTCGCACGCCTTCGAGCCGTGCGTATCATCAAGCTCATCGCCGCGTGAGGCGTTGCCTCCGCGGTGATTGCGGCCCCGGCCCGACACATCGGGCGCCTGTCGCGCGGGAGATGGTCTTCCGCCTCCAAGACAGGAGCCGGCAAGATATCCCTTTCGCGTCGGTGCCTCCCGGTGATGAAATGTCGCAATTGCCCGGTCGGATCCACGGAAAATTGCCGGCGCCCATTTGCTCGTGAGAAATTGTGTTGCATGACCGACTAGGCTAATGTGTTAGGTCCTTCATGGCGGAGCAAATTAAGAGCGCCTCGCGCGAGCGTATGACGATCCTTGGCGACGTCGATGCTGTCTCCTTCGTGCCGTGGATCCGGCGCCATGCCGCCAAGCTCGGGCTTGTGCAGACCATATCCAGCACCAGTACCGGCCGGATCGAACTCGACGTTGCCGGCCCAGTGGAATTGATCGATATGATGGAAATGGGATGTTCCCTCGGTCCCATCGATGTCTGGGTCGAGGCAATCCACCGCGCGCCGATCAAGGGAGAAACCGGCTAGCTTGAACCTCATGCAGGGACCGGCTCCTCGGCGCATTGGACCAGTCTTGCCTTTTTTTTAGTCATTATTGCCAGTGCGAAAACATTGTGCAAACGTGACAACGCCGGTAGGAGGTCGTCGGCCACGAATTTGCATTCAGAAGATGTCGATCCTGTTCGGAAAGTTGAAGCATGAAGTCACGTACGACCGGCTCTTGGACGCCAGTCGCCCTTTCCGCCGACTTGCCGGTGGGAACCGTAATTCCGGCAAGGACGCCGACCGGACCGATTGCCCTTTGGCGAAGCCAGTCCGGGGGCGTGTCGGCATTCGCGGATAGATGCCCGCATCGCGGCATGCGGTTGTCCCATGGATTCGTGCGCGGCGAGGCCCTTTCCTGCATCTATCATGGCTGGAGCTATGCCCAAGCCGGAAACTGTGTGCGCATCCCGGCCCATCCGGGCCTGACACCGCCGGAGGCGATCCGGGTCGCGACGCGGCAGGTCGAAGAAGGCGACGGGATCATCTGGATTGCCGCGGATCAATCGGCAACTCGTCCTCCGCGACTTGACGGTCTCGCTCCGCTGCGCTCCCTGACGGCATGTGCCGGGATTGCGGCGATAGAGGCGGCCGCTGGCACCGATGCCTCCCCCGGGGGCATTGTCGGATTTGCCAACAATTCACAGACGATCCGGATGCTGGTTGCCTCGCTGGAAGACGAACAGGCGCTGATTCATGTCCTTGTGGAGGGTGACGCCAGCCCACCGGAGCGGATCGCCGCGTCACGGGCAGCGGAGGCCCTACGGCGCATGGCCGAGCATATTCAGCGGAAAGGGATCGCATGATGATCCCAAACGCAATGGTCGACGAATGGTATCCGGTCGGCCTTTTCAGCCAACTGGATGTGAGTGGGCGCAAGACGGCCCTCATGGGCGAGCCGGTCGAGGTGGGACGCGACGCCGAGGGAACCGTCAGGGTTACATCCGCCGATGGCCGCATGCTGCCCGTCTGCGTGCGCTACGGCCATATATGGACGTCGCTCGGCGAACCGCGGAAGCCGCTCTTTGCGATTCCCGAGGCCGACCAACTCGGCCGCCGGCTTGTCGATGTCGGCGTGGTCCGGGTGCGCTGCTCGCCGCTGCGCGCGGTGGAAAACTTTCTGGACATCGCGCACTTTCCCTTTGTGCACACGGACATCCTTGGTGCCGAGCCGCATACGGAAGTTCAGAACTACAAGGTCGACATACGCGAGGACGAAGACGAGGTCTGGGCAACGCAAGTGAAATTCTACCAGCCGCAGGCCGCCAAATCGGCAAGCGGGGGCGTCACCACGGAATACATGTACCGCGTGCCGGCGCCAACCTGCTCCATCCTCTACAAGACCTGCCCGCCGCGTCCCGGTGAATGGGACGTGATCACCCTCTTCGTCCAGCCGCTCGCGGAAGACCTGTGCGACGTCTGGCCATGGATGGCGCTCTTCGACGATGAGACGTCGATGACCGACCTGATCCACTTCCAGCAGACCATCTTCGTGCAAGACAGGTCGATCCTCGAAAACCAGATCCCCCGGCTGCTGCCGCTTGACCCCGGCATGGAGATCCCGACCCGGGCCGATCTGACCTCGGTCGCCTACCGGCGCTGGCTGAAGCGCCACGGCTATACCTATGGCGCGCAACTGGTGGCGCAATGAAGCTTTACGACTACATTCTTTCGCCCAGTTGCTACAAGGTTCGCCTGATGGCGGCGCTGACGGATGTGCGGATCGACATCCGCGCGGTCGATTTCCATCCCGGCGCCGAGCATCGCGGTGCCGAACTCCTGGCGCTCAATCCCGCCGGTGCCATTCCAATTCTGCAGGATGGCGACCTGATCCTAACCGAATCTTCGGCCATGCTCGTCTACCTCGCCTCAAAGGTCGACCCGCGATGGCTTGGCGGCGGTACGGCCGAGGAAGCAGCGCGTGTCCAGCAATGGCTTTCCTTCTCGCATCGGCTGACGGCCAGCCTCGGAGGCGCGCGCCTCCACGAGATGCTTCTGCGTCCTGGCGATATCGCCGGCCTACAGGCACAGGGAACCGCAGCCTTGCGCGAATTGGAAGCGGGTCTCGTCGAACAGAGTATCCGTGGCATGCGGTTCCTCGCCTCGCAACGGGCGACGATTGCCGATATCGCCTGCTTTCCCTATGTGGCGCTGGCGCCGGACGGCGGCGTCTCGCTCGATCCCTACCCCACGATCCGGCTCTGGTCCCGTGCCGTACGCAGCATAGAAGGCTTCATCGAGATGCCCGGCATCCACCGGTTGCACGATTTGAAGCCGGAACCCCTCCCTGAAACCAGTGGGTTCTGACGTGGCAGGCTACCTTTTTGAGAATTGCGTGGCAGTCATCGTCGACACGGGCGACGGCCTTGGTGTCCGGCGCAACGTGGACGTGCTGACCGATGGCCCCGCGATCAGGGCGATTGGCGAAGGTCTTGGCAAAGGACCGCTGCCCGCCGGGACCATCACGCACGACGCCGCTGGCTGGTTCGTCTATCCTGGGCTCGTGAACACCCACCACCACTTCTTCCAGTGTTTCGTGCGCAACCGAGCGGATCTCGACTGGACGAAGTTGTCGGTGATGGAATGGCTCGACCGCATCTATCCGATCTTTTCGCGGCTGACCGAAGACTGCTTCTACCACGCCTCGGTCACCGCGATGGCCGAGATGATCAAGCACGGCTGCACCACGGCGTTCGATCACCAGTATTGTTTTCCACGCCATGCCGGCAAGCGGCTGATCGACCGCCAATTCGAGGCCGCCGACCTCCTGGGCATGCGCTTCCATGCGGGCCGCGGTGGCAACACTCTGCCGAAGTCGGAAGGCTCCACCATTCCCGACGCCATGCTGGAAACGACTGACGAGTTCATCGCCGATTGCGCCCGCCTTATCGACACCTATCACGACGCCGGCCCGTTCAGCATGCGCCAGCTTGTCGTCGCCCCTTGCCAGCCGGTCAACTGCTACCGCGAAACCTTTGTGGAATCGGTGGCGCTGGCACGAGATCGGGGCGTCCAGATGCACACGCATGTCGGCGAAGGCGAAAGCCGGGTTATCGAGGCCCGGTACGGCATGCGGACCGTCGACTACTGCGCGGAACTCGGCTTCGCGGGGCCGGACGCCTTCTATGCCCATTGCTGGGAACTGACCCACGACGAACTGCGCAAGATGGCTGCAAGCGGAACCGGCGTCTCCCATTGCCCAGAACCGGTCTATCTGGTTGGCGCGGAAGTCACGGACATTCCGGCCATGTCGGCCTTCGGCCTCCGTGTGGGGCTCGGTTGCGACGGTGCCGCCTCGAACGACAATTCCAACTTGATGCACTGCATCCACTCCGCCTACATGCTGCAGTGCCTGGCGGCATCGACGCGTGCGCATCCTGTCCCGCCGCCGGCCGACTTCCTCGGCTATGCCACGACGGGCGGCGCGGCGCTCCTGGGCCGAGGTGACATCGGCCGGCTTGCGCCCGGCATGGCCGCCGATCTCTTCGCCATCGACACCCGGCGCATGGACTATGTCGGCACCCGGCACGATCCGCTGAGCCTGATCGCCAAGGTCGGCATCGGCATGCCGACGGACCTGACCATGATCAACGGCCGTGTCGTCTGGTCGAAAGGCGAGTTCACCGGGCTCGACGAGGGGCGGCTATTCGCCGACGCCGAGGCGGCACTTGCCTCGGTTCAAATCTAGAAACTTGAAAACAGGGGAACCTAAATGCTGAAAAATCTCAACCGCAGAATACTGATGAAGGCCGCCGCCGCCTCCGGCCTCGCCGCGGTGCTGGGCGGTCGCTCCGCGCTCGCCGCCGACGAACCCTTGGGCATCACGCTCGTGGTCCCCTCGCCGGTCGGCGACGTCGGCTGGGGCCGGGCGCTTGCCGACGGCCTGGAGCCGGTAAAGGCCGCTTATGGCGACAAGGTAAAAGTCACGATCATCGAAAACATCGCGGAAGGCCCGGATGCCGACCGCATCATGAACAAGACCGTTGCCGACGGGAACAAATTCCTGATCGCCGGCTCCTTCGGCTACCAGAACGGCGCCCTCCAGGCCGCCCACCGCAATCCCGGCGTCACCGTGCTGCACGCCTCCGGCTTTCAGGTGGCGCCGAACTTCTCGCCCTTCGCCGCCAAGTATTTCCAGGGTACCTATCTGATGGGAATGGCCGCTGCCGCGCTGTCCAAGACCGGCAAGCTCGGTTCGGTCTCTGCCTTCGCCATTCCAGAACTGATCACCTCCATCAACGCCTTCACGTTGGGCGCGCAGGCGGTGAAGCCTGATATCGAGGTCTCGGTCGTCTGGGTAAACTCTTGGTTCGATCCGGCCAAGGAACAGGAAGCCGCCAAGGCCTTGCTGGCGCAGAAATGCGACGTGATCTTCTCCAATGCACAGGACACGCCGTCGGTCATCGCGGTCTGCGAGGAGGCCGGCATCTACACCTTCAACCTCAATTCCTCGATGAAGAAATACGCTCCGAAAACCTATCTCGGTTGCGTCGCGACGGATTGGTCGCCTTTCTTCAAGGCCTCGGTCGACGCCCATCTCGCTGGCACGTTCAAGGGTGCCAACGCCTTCCTCGGCGTCGGCGACAAGGTCGTCGAGGTCGTCGACTGGAGCCCGGACGTGCCCGCCGACATGATGGCCAGGATCAAGGAGGTCGAGACCAAGATCGCTAATGGCGGTTTCTCGCCATTCATCGGACGGATCGCCAAAGCCGATGGCAGCGATGGCGTCCCCGCCGGCGCTACGCTCACGGATGCCGAGATTGTCGCGATGGACTGGCACGTCAAGGGCGTCACCACCCCTCTGCCGAAGTGATCCTATGACTGCTTCGCTCCTGTCGCTTCGCGGCATCTCCAAGAAATACGGCCAGATCCATGCCAATCAGGACATCGATCTGGACGTGGCTCCACGGTCGATTCACGCGATCCTCGGGGAAAACGGGGCGGGCAAATCGACGCTGATGAAGCTGATTTACGGCGTCGAACAGCCAGACGGCGGAACCGCCTTCTGGGACGGCGAACCCTTGCGCCTTGCCTCCCCCGCGGAGGCGCGGCGTAAGGGGATCAGCATGGTTTTCCAGCATTTTTCGCTCTTCGAAACCCTGACCGTGGTGGAGAACATTCGACTGGTCGTGCCAGGCCGGAAAGCCCGCCTGGCGGAGCGCACCCGCGCGCTCGGGGACGAGTTCGGCTTGGAGGTCGATCCACTCGCCCAAGTGCATGCGCTCTCCGTAGGCGAGCGGCAGCGGGTAGAGATCATCCGTTGCCTGATGACCAATCCGAAGCTGCTGATCCTCGACGAACCAACCTCTGTCCTGCCCCCGCAATCGGTGGGCAAGCTTTTCGAGACGTTGCGCCGGCTACGCGACGGCGGCGTCTCCGTCCTGTTTATCTCGCACAAACTGGACGAAATCCGTGCAGTCTGCGACCGGGCGACCATCCTGCGCGGCGGGCGCGTGACCGGAAACGTCGACCCGCGCGATCACGATACGCACGACCTTGCCTGCATGATGATCGGCCGCGACATGCCGGAGCCAGCGCCGGCACTTCCCATGCCCCGGGGGGAAAAGCGGCTCGAGATTATCGGCCTGGACTATCGGCCCCACGACCTCTTTGCCGTTGCGCTCTCAGATGTCGACCTCACGCTGCGTTCCGGCGAAATCCTCGGCATAGCCGGCATTTCGGGGAATGGGCAGAGCGAGCTCGCCGCGCTCGTCTCCGGCGAGACGCTGCTGCCGAAGGGACAGCGCGACCATATCCACATGATGGGCAAGGATGTGAGCGCGCTCGACGCGGCCTCGCGCAGAAAACTCGGATTTGCCTTCGTCCCTGAAGACCGGCTCGGTCGCGGCGCGGTACCCGAGATGTCGCTCGTCCGCAATAGCCTGCTGACGGCTCATCCGCTCGGGCTTTTGAGACGCGGTCTGGTCGACAAGGCGCGGGCGACGGCGTTCACCAATGACTGCATCCGGCAATATGATGTGCGCACGCCCGGCCCGGACGCGGAGGCCGGCGCGCTTTCGGGCGGCAATCTGCAGAAATTCATCGTCGGCCGCGAGATCATGCTGTCCCCGAAACTGCTGCTCGTGGCGCAGCCGACATGGGGCGTCGACATCGGTGCCGCATCCGCCATACGCAGGCGCCTCGTCACACTGCGCAACGGAGGCATGGCGATCCTCGTCATCTCCGAGGAACTGGAGGAACTCTTCGAACTCTGCGATTCCATCCAGGTGCTCCATCACGGCCGGCTGAGCCCGCCGCTGGTCACGAACGACACCAGGCCGGAGGACATCGGGCGATACATGATCGGAGCATCTGCAACCGCCGGTCAGGTTCCCGCATGAACGCTTTTCCAGTGTCTATCCTCCCGGCCCTTGTGCGCCGGGAGCACGCCTCGCTCGCTGCTACGCTGCTTGCCCCTCCCGCCGCGCTCGCCGTGGCGATCCTTTTCAATCTTGGGCTCTACGTGCTGATCGGCCGGGACCCGGCAGCAGTCGTCTATGCGATGCTCCTCGAGCCGTTCCTGTCCTGGGCCTCATTCTCGGAAGTGCTGCTCAAAACAGGACCGCTGCTTCTCGTCGCGCAGGGGCTGGCGATTGGTTTTCGCGCAAAGGTGTTCAACATCGGGGCCGAAGGCCAGTTTATCCTCGGCGCCATCTTCGCCTCGGCCATTCCCGTATGGTTTCCGCTGGCAACGGGCCTTTGGATCTGGCCATCGATGCTGCTCCTCGGGGCCATAGGCGGCGCCCTCTGGGCGTCGATAACCGCCTTCTGGCGCGTCCGGCTCAACGCCAACGAGATTCTTGTCTCCCTGATGCTGAGCCTCGTTGCCGTACAGGTGCTCAACTACCTGCTGCTTGGCCCGTGGAAGGATCCCAATGGCTTCAACTTTCCTCAATCCGTGATGTTCCAGTACGATGCGATGGTGCCGATCCTGATCCCCGGCACCCGCGTCAACGTCTCGCTGCTTCTGGCATTTGCCTTGTCCATCGCGGCATGGGCATTCATACAGAAGAGCTTCACCGGCTACAAACTGCAGGTTGGCGGGCTCGCGCCGCGTGCTGCCGCCTATGCCGGTTTCGCCGAGGGACGGGCGATCTGGCTCTCTCTGCTCATCGGCGGCTTCGCCGCGGGACTGGCGGGCGCGGCCGAGGTGGCCGGCCCTATCGGTCAACTGCAGCGCTCGATCTCGACGGGTTATGGCTACGCGGCTATCATCGTCGCCTATCTCGGCGGTCTGCATCCCCTGGGCATCGTCTTTTCCGCGCTCATCATGGCAGCGCTCTATATCGGCGGCGACAACGCCATGGTGTCGGCCAATCTGCCGGTCGCCGCGGTGCGCGTCTTCCAAGGCAGCCTGCTCCTCGCCTATCTCATCGCCGCTGCCTTCGTGCGCTACCGTCTCGAATGGCGCCGTCCCGCCCACCGGAGCCCATCATGAACGCCGTCGAGTTCGTCCTTGCCGGCATGCTCGCGGCCGCAACGCCGTTTCTTCTCGCGTCGCTGGGCGAGCTGGTGGCCGAACGCACCGGGGTGCTCAATCTCGGTGTGGAAGGATTGATGGCATTCGGCGCGGTCCTCGCCTTCATCATCGTCTATCATGGCGGCGGGCATTTCCTGGGTTTCCTCGCCGCGGGCGCCGGCAGCGCGGCGTTGTCCCTCGTCTTTGCCATCGTCACGCTCGGGTTTCGTGCAAACCAGGTGGCGACTGGCCTCGCCATCGGCATCCTCGGCCAGGGCCTCTCGGCGCTGTTCGGCAAGACCTATGAAAGCCTTACTGTCCGGGGGCTTCCAAAGCTCGCCTTGCCCTGGCTTTCCGATATCCCGGTCGTCGGCGGGCTTTTCACGCAGGATGTCGTCGTCTGGCTTTCCCTTGCGGCGACCTTGGCCATCTGGGCGATGTTTGCCTATACGAAGGCCGGGCTCGTCATCCGGGCCGTCGGTGAAAACCCTAAGGCGGCGCACGCCATCGGCTATCCGGTCATCGCCGTCCGCCTCGCCGGAGTCACGTTCGGCGGCGCGATGGCAGGCTTTGCCGGCGCCTACGCCGCAGTGGTTTATACGCCGCTTTGGGCAGATGGAATGATCGCCGGGCGCGGCTGGATTGCCATTGCCCTCGTCGTTTTCGGAACGTGGCTCACCGGTCGGATTTTCCTGGGTGCATGCCTCTTCGGCGCGGTGTCGCTTTTGGCTCTCGCCGCGCAGGCAACGGGACTGGACGTGCCGTCGCAACTGCTTTCAAGCTTGCCCTACCTGGTCACGATCATCGTACTCGGCATCATTTCATCAGACCGCCGCATGATGCAGCTCAACGGCATCGCCTCGCTCGGTCACCCCTTCGAGCATTAACAACAGCTAAATTTAGTTTCCATGCGAGTTGTGGCTCAGCTTTATCCCAAAGCGGGTCAATCAATGCATTTTAACCACGGCGCTATGAGCGCGGCCGCATTGGGGCCGACAGCTGAACGTCCGCTTTCGGGATGATGGGGCTGGAAAGCCGACCTTTTCTCCAACGTAGTGCCGACCGCGTTGGGCCAGAAGCAGTAGGTCACCTGTCAAGCAGGAATGGTTGGATATCGTGGACGAAAAGGACACCGAAATTCGGATTTGAAGGCGCGTCAAAGTCGACGCCTTGGTACTCCCTATCGACCGTTTTGTGACTTAGGATAGCGAAGGACGTCCGACGAGAGTGGGCAGAACTGTGGAGCGCGTCAACCGTAGAATGGCTGCCATTCTTGCAGCCGACGTCGTCGGCTATAGCCGACTTATGGGCAAGGATGAGGAGGCGACGCTTACGACGCTGAAGGCCCATCGCGAGATCATCGACGGGCTAATCGCCCCGCCACGGTGAAGGCCTGGACGCGCCGAAGGCGAACGAGGATGAAGGCGCTCGGCGCGCTTCAAGGTGATGACGGATCAGGAGAAGCGGTTCATGTGGGCGAACATGCTGGCGGATCTGCGTGCGGTGAAGGCGTCGATGGAGTTGGAGCCGGCGAAAATGATAGAGGGCAACTGAGAATCGGCGGCCTTGGCAAACGCGACGTTTTCGTATCCTCGCTTCTCTTCCTCCGACACCCCCGGCCATGGGCAACGAGCGTTATCGGCACGGGCGGGTTTGCCACGCTTTCTTGTTCGAACTGACCACGATTTGGAGGCGGCAGCTAGACAGTCTGCCGATCCTCGCACATCCTCTACGCCAGTTGTCCGACCCGCTGGGCGGCATTCCGGTCGTCGCGGCGGCTACCCCGCCGGCAAGCTTCGCAAGGGGCACCAACAACATGTGGCTGTTGCATGCCAAGACGCCGGTCTAGGACGAAAACTACCTCTTCTCGACGCGCGAGCCCGCCGAGGCGGTGTGGATGGATGCCCAACGCATTGGGGTCGCGAGCCACGTCGTCTATCTCTACAACGGGCTGATCGAGGAAAAGGGGCGCCCGAGCAGCTATTCGGCGCCCAGCGAGCAACGCCTCTGGGTCCGGCAAGTCACGCGCCCTTCCGTGAACCACTCATGAACTGGCGCGAGCAGATCGCGGGCCGCGCCCGTCTCGCCCCGATCCCGGCACGCTACGGCTATCTGAAAAAGCGCGAGGGCACGCAAAAGACGAAACTCGTCGCTACCAAGTGAGCAACACGCTGACGGTCCGAGTGCGTGACCTGTCCAAAGCCGGTGAACTCCTCGACAACGCGGGCTGAGGTCAGTACAAAATAGCCGTCGGATTAAGGTCCGATTCTGAAATAGGTCTCTTGCGCGCGCCCATGGCTACCGGAACCTCGAACAGCCGGCCCTCGGCGTATCGGGGCCAGATCGGGCGAAGCGTAGGTGCGAGGACGCGGACGACGGTTGGCGCATCGTCGCGGGACAAGCACACAACGAACAGGTCAACGGCCTTTGACCTGAGTTTGCCGAGAACGTCCTCCGGCCCGGCGTGCTCACGGCGATGGTCAAGCCGACCTGAGGGCGTCAAATGGCGGTTTCGTCGCAACGACGCGGCAGCAGCCCAAGCGACGAAATTCGGTGGGATGGCCTGCCTTGCGGCAGACATCGGCCGTGCGAAATTGGCGGAAAGCATGAACTGGCAGACCTCTCCCAGAGCACCCTCAATGGCCTGATGCAGATCCGGGCCAGCAGCGGAACCAAACCAGAATCCTTTGCCATCCTCGCCATATGCCAGCGCTGCGACAACCGGGATCTCAAGATCATTGGTTAGGTCAATCAAATGAAGCTTCCGATGAAGTGTCCGCAACCAGCTACGAAACAACCTCACCAACTCTTCCTGACTTTGCGGTATCGTGACTTCCGGCAATTTAAGGCGATTATACCACCATATGGATACCGCATCGCGTTCAACAAGCTCGAGAACCGCACGTAGCGTCGCCTCTTCTCTATTTAGGCCAGCGGCAAGCCCCGAACTGTCTGCCAAACAAAATCCGATATCGTAACAATTCGGGTATGAAAGCAGACAATACGCTGCCGGCGCATATCCTCGATTTCCTGTTGAGACATGCTCGATCTCCAACCATGATATCGCTCGCCCAGTGTTGAAAGGCCCGGGTATCCATTGGTCTCGATCAGCGCTGGAGTTCCAAACCTCCGCATGGGCCAACTGTCGGGGCGAATACTTCAAGAGATCCCGAGGATCTATTGCCGAACCTTGCATCTCATCGAAGGTGGCCACCACGACCTGTTCGCGACCGGTATATACGGCACTGCTGCGCTCGATGCCTTCCATCACCGTCCGACTGAAGGCCCCGTCTGCGGTCCGGGCGCGCCCAGAAACCAGGCGTCGGCGGCCGGTGTGGTCCGGTGCCAATACGGCGGCGGCGACGTGAAAGGGACATCCCGTGGGCAGCGGCAGTACTGCAGGCGGGCTGGCGAACGTGATCAAAGGGAACCTCGGCGCCTTTCGCGACCTCATGTGGAGCTTCGCCGGCGATGTCCCGGGCATGCCGACGCTGCATTCCAACTGGCTAATACGCCGATTTGTAGGTAGGATGACTTCTGCGGTGCAACATAACCAACAATTCGGGCTGACGTGCAAACGATAGTATCTGGCGAGGCCGCCTCGGGTGGAACTCTGGCCCAGCCCACGGCGTCCGATACGATCGTGGCCGAGACGCGGAAAGAACTCTTCATCCTTGCCGGTGACATGGTCGGATACAGCGAGTCCGTCTTCCGGAACCCCGAGACGGGCGTCCGTAATCTCGTCACGTCGCGCAACGCGTTTGTGAAGGCGCTCAAGGCAAATGGCGGACGGATAGTTTCAACTCCGGGTGACTTCGTCCTGGCAGCTTTCGAGTCTGCTTCGGATGCAGCGGTTGCTGGCATAGCAGCACAATCAGCGCTTCTCGAAAATAGGCTGCAAGATAGTCGCTGGCGGGTTGGAATTGCGTTCGGAGAGGTTTTTGAAATCGATGGCGACATCTATGGACATGCAGTCAACGTTGCGTCCCGCATTCAGGGAGTAGCAGCGCCCGGCCAGATACTTATGTCCGACGATGTCGTTCGGCGATTTCCTGATGGGTTTTCGGTGGTTACCGAAAGTATTGGCTCTAAGCGCCTGAAGAATATTAGCGATAGCGTTCACATATATTGTGTTGTAAGTTCTAAATCGGATGAGTATACCTCCGACTTTCTAAGGAACATCCAGCAATATAGAGAGAATATTGTAAAGCCGATTGTTGAAATTCAACCGTTTGAGCCGCAAGACGACTCGCAATCGGCGCGGTTCGTCGCGTCGTCTCTGCAAGATGAGATTCATCTTGTCTTGGCGCGGCTCACCAATTCGATCTCGGTTCGAGATGCGACCGCCGTGGCGCGAGGCAAGCCCCATTATGTCTTGCGATCGAGCATCAGCACGCGCGGCCAGCATCTCCGGATCATGCCTCGGCTGATTTCGGTGTCTGACGGCGCGACCATCTGGGCCGAGCGATATGACTACGATCTTCGCGACAGCTTCGATGCCCAGGACCAGATTGCCTCGGAAGTCGTATCTGCCTTGCAATTGGCGCTGACCGACGGGGAACAGGCGCAGATTTGGAAACGTGGAACACGCAGTGGTTTGGCGTGGGAGACCTTTCAGCGAGGTCATGACGAGGAGCGCCGATACACACGGGAGGGGCATCGGCGGGCGAAGGAGTTCTATTCCAGTGCACTGACCATGGATCCCACCTACCTGTGCGCCCTGGTGGCTTTCGGGTTCTGCTATCTCGACGAGGTGCGTCTGGGCTGGGCAGAGAACGACGAGGAAGCGATCCACGAGGCCGAACTTCTATACGAGCGTGCCTCGCGCATTGACGCCGGCCATTCGGACGTGCTGGCTCTGTTGGCATTCTTGCGATTGCTTCAACGGAAGCCTCAGGAGGCGCAGCGGGCCATGGATGATGCCGTCGCGGTCGCGGGTCACAGTCCAGAAATCGTAGGATACCAGGGCGCGCTCATGGATCTGCTCGGCAACTACCCTGCCGCCATTCGGGCCTACAATCGCGCGGCTTCGCTGAGCCACCATGTCTCGCCTTGGATATCGGCCAATCTTGCACTCTCCAATCTGGCGGTGGGGAGAGCCAAAGAGGCTGAACTGATTTGCCGCGAGGTCGTCGCATCGCATCCCGGTTACGTTAGAGCGTGGCTTGCTTTAACGGTCGCGTTGGTGCGTCAGGACAAGGTCAGTGAAGCGCTTCAGGCGGCGAGCCGTGTGCTGGACCTGGACCCGAAATTCACGGTGACGGAGTGGTCGCACGGCAGGCCATTTGCGGATGAAGCCCTGCTGGCCGCGTTCGCGAGAGACATGGAGAAGGCCGGCCTTCCCAGATAGAAGCCGGCCTCACAGGGTATCCGCGCTCTATCGACCGCAGCCGAAGAGGGCTGCCGCGCTCATTCCGGCAACGAAATCCTGATTGCGTGCAAGGTAGTCACTGAGTTGGTCACGCGTTGCAATGCCCGCCGGGGGCAGCGGCACGACTATCTTCACGACGGTCGGATCATCGATTATGGCCAGTGCTGGCCTGTCAAGAATGTCATTAAAGGCCGCAGTGAGTGAGTACTCGTCCATGGCTCCGATGGACCCGGAACTTTCCGGCAGTACTCGAAACCACTCCGCGATTATGGCCTGCGCGATTTCCGTCTGCTGCCGATTACGTTTTGCCCTCGCCCGTGCCATCAAATCCCCCTATCTGTAACCGGCAGACACCATGAGCCCGTCAAACGAGCGCCCCGCTGAAATATCCCCCAAGCCGCCGCTTGAGAAATCGGGCAAGGACGGTGAGACATTATTGCCACGCCCACCTTTTCAAATTACTCTATTGTGAATTGGCGACTTGGGCAATCGGCCCGGTTGGAGATTGGCATGCGCTGCTTACCGACTCTGTTCGTCGCATGCCTGATCCTTGCAAACGCGCCGCTTGCGAACGCAGGTGAGGAGTCATCTGGCGGGACCCCGCTGGAGCCTATTCCTGGCACCGTGATTTCCGAGATGCAGGCCAAGGCTGACAACACGTCAATCATATGGCTCAAAAGCGGAAAGGATTACACCGAGGCTGACGTCAACCAGATAGCGCGAACAATTCTCGGGGAAGCCTTCATCGATCAAAACGGAGGCGATAAGTATTTCTCCGATAACGTAGGCAATCTGTATTCGCTCAGCGCGCTCACACTTCCCATATCAGCCGCGACCGCCCGCGCTCGGGTGGCTGAAGAGAAAATCCTCGAAGTAGGCGAGATCAGCTCAAATTCGCTGATTTTCGGCATGGGCTCCGAGTGCGGGGACGAAGACGATCAAAAAGCCATCTCCACTACGGAGTCTCTCCCTAAGAACATCAAGCGGGTCAACCCCAGTCCTGTGGATGCGAGCGCGCTGACGAAAACCGTTTGGATTGTCGACAGCGGCATCGGCCCTGGGTCAGATATCGCCAACGAATTGCAGATCGTCGAGCAGCGACTTTGCACAGCGAGTTGCGTTTCCGAAACGGCCGCCGATCCAATCGGACACGGAACCATGGTGGCCGGGATAATCGGCGCAAAAAAAGGAAACAATCTAGAACTGATTGGAGTGGCTCCGGGGATCAAGATACGCGCGCTGCGAATATTTACCGCATCATATCCGGTCGACCTGTTAAGCAATGCGCTCACGGCCCTTCAGTATGTCAAGACATACGCCGCAGCAGGCGATGTTGTGAACGTGAGCTTTGGAGCCTATTACAATCCGCTGTATATACCCGGGGCAACGTCTGGAACGACAGAGCCCAGTCCGGAATCGAAGGTTGAAGCCCTTCTGCGGGACCTTGCGCAAAACAAGCAGCTTTTTATTTCGGTTGCTGCCGGAAATACCGACGTCATTGGCGGCTCGGGATACGTGCAGACCATCTCTCCCGCTCGTGCTGGCGGATACCGGTTTCCTTCCACGGGCACTCCGACTGGAGCAGTGATCACCGTTTCTGCGGTGAGGAAGACGGACGTGTTCTGGAACTTTTCCGCTTATGGAAACGGCAACATCGACATGACTAGTGGCATCCAGATAGGACCGCCTGATTTCGCTGCGCCCGGCGTAAAGATCCGATCGCTATGGCCTGGCAACGTCGCGAACCCGAATGGCCAGACAAATGTTTGCTCGGGAACCTCATTTGCAGCCGCACACGTTTCGGGCTTGCTGGTGTACGGAATTCCAAAGCCCGACAAGAGCGCCCTTTTCGATCCGTCTGCGCTTATTCCTGGCAAGCTTCCGGGGAGCGACAAGCCGAGTGACTACAGCGTTGCCAGGCAAGATCCAATCGCTACGAAGCCCTAAGCTGTTGGTGACGGGACGCGTGTCGCCTCGGTCGCAGTGATGTGGACATAGCTGTTGCACAACGGGCAGAGTGCGGTCCGCACATTGTTTGGCGACATCGGATCATCCGAATTTTGCAGGCTCGACCGAACGCCGATGACGAATGAGCAGTCCTCGGCCCACGACACAGGTGCCTGGAGGGCAGCTCCAACGCGCAACCGGGGTCGCGAGCCGGCGAGTGCGGAAGCAACCGCCCCGAAATTGATAACCGATATGGCTCCGAGACCCCGAAGGAACCGTGAGAATAAGTCGCGCCGACTGAGCATTGCCGGTCTCCGCCCGATGAGCCCATGCTAGGCCCACGCCACACGGTTGTCGAGGGTGTTCCACAGAGCGAGGTGACTCTCGAATGTCCCCTTCAGGGGCGCAGAACTGATTTTCCGAGGGCCGAACTCAACGCGACACGTGGCGCAACCGCGACCTCCAGCCTGGTCGCAGTCAATGTCCGCTTTCAGGCGTCGGCAGAGCTCACTTCAACGGCCGACATTCGGCGCAAAGCTGCCATCAAAGTCGGAGAATATCGGTTGTGGAATTCCACTGCGAGAGATCCGCTTCTGGCCCAAAGCCGGCCTTCGCGACCGGATTGCGGGTGACCCCTTTGCGCCTCTAACCGGACTCTCGGAGCCGACTACCGAGCTGGTCTCGCACCACAGCGGGGCAGCGCGACGCCTCCAGGCTTGGCGATGCTCTCGCCACATGCTGCAACATGCCGCCGTCCCATAGATGTCACCGTTCTCGACAACCTCAAATTGGCTTGAACTGGCTTTACCTACGCGCGACAGCGGGAGGCGCTCGTCCCGTTATCTTAAGTGACGCTTGCGCCATCCTAACCTCCGAGAACACTACTTCACCGGGCCACGTGTGATGGTCGTGAGTCCCGCGATCACGTCAAACGCCTTGATGCTCAACGTCGGATCACCTTTCATCTCCGCAATAATTGGCCCGTCCAAGAAGGCTTGCACTGTGGCGCCATCGTCGAAAAGATAGATCCCTCCGGCTTCGCTTTGGGCCTCGTTTATGATCCAGACCTTCCAGCGCAGGCCAGGTAGGTCCGCGATGGGTTGAGCATAGGGCAGGTTTTCTCGCTCATACTCGGCCCTCGGGCCGGTGAGCTTGTAGTTGATTTGCAGGATTTTGGCCGACATGTCTTCCCTCCCTTATTTCCTCTGTAGTAGGCGTTGCGCGGCTACGAACGACCCTCCGCGCGTGAGCCTGCAACCTCAGTGTGGTTTTCAAGAAAGCGGGACGATTCCCTCGAGCGCCGCATAGACCAAGGTTCGCAGCCAACGGTCCATGCTGCGTGCAAGGCCGGGGTCGCCGCTCAGGAAAAGGCCGCCCTTTTCTTTCTCACGCTCGATGCTGGAGCGGCCCTCCAGGATGGCCCCCAGCGAAACAACGCCGGTCTCGACGTAAAGGTCGACGTTTCGGCGGGGGTCGAGCGAGCATAGCTCGGGCAAGTCCGCGCCCGGCTCGACCACAAACCAGTAGTGGGGGCACTTCGGTGGGGGATCGTCGCGGAAATGGAAGCGGATGACGGCGCGCCGCCGCGGCAGTTCAGCGAGGTCGATCTTTCGCCGCACGAACCACATGAGGGTCGAAACATCCACGTCGGCGAGCGCGATCTCGGCCTCGATGTTGCATTGCGCCCATTCCGCCAGCGCGTTCATCGCCGGCTCGAGCTTGATCGACTTCTCGGTGCGGAAATAGGCGACGTTGCCCGACGCCTCGTCCTCCACGCGCTCGACCAGGCCCAACGCTTCCATCTCCTTGAGCCGCCTCGACAAGAGGGCGGACGAGATGTTGCCTACCCCCTGCGAATGTCATTGAAGCGGGTCGAGCCGTTCCAGAGCTCGGTCAGGATTTGGATCGTCCAGCGCGGCTCCGGGAACTCGCAGGCGCGCGAGATCGGGCAGAGCAGTCCGTAAGGCCGTCGCGTCATCGCTGAGCGCTCCTTTGCCGCAAGTTAGGCCTTGCGGAGGACTAAGGCCAGTTCACAATCTGAAGCGGAGCGCTTCCGAAGCTGCCCTGGCGCCTTCCCGCCTTCTGCCGTCACGGTGATCGTCATTCGAGCAACCCGGCCAACGGAGGTTTACCATGACCAGGCGTAACGTGATGCAAACGACACTAGGCCAGACCGCACGGGGCTTGCCGGGCACTGCTCTTGATCGTCCGCTCGAACGCCTGCCGGCCCTTGTCCATGAGTGGCGGACCCGCCGCAACATAGAGCGCGGGCTTGGTCACCTGTCCGACTTCCATCTGCGCGACGTTGGCTTGACCAAAGCTGACGTCGAAGCGGCCTGCGCAGACAGCTTGGATCGATCCGCCTCTCGCGCGCTCAAGAGTGCAGCGCAGAACCGCACGGGCAATTGGTGAGAAAGGAAAGCTGCGTGCGAGGCGATCGTTCTAAATCCCCGTTGATCCAAAGACAGGAACCATTTGAAGGCGGCAAATGATCAGCCGAAGCCGGGCCGCCATCAATCTCTAAGCCCTAATTTCCAGAAAACTGGCGCGCCGCAAGGGATCCGAACTGATGCGTCCGCTTTCGGCCAGATGCTTTCATTCCACAGCATGAATCCGAACCGCGGTCCAAGGCGCTAAGCTGGCATTCGCAGTCGCAGAACATCCGTTTTGGAATTTCACTGCGATATGGCCGCTTCTAGCCGGCAGCGGAACGGCAGCATTTGGTCGGCCAATGCGCAAAAGCGGACCTTAGTAAGTCAAATCGCCTCCATGCACGCTAGCGACTAAGCCGGTCATCCAACGGCGCATTCTGCGTGCCTCAAAGTGGACCGTCGGATATCGCCTAGACGGACGTCCCTTTGCTGTTGATGCTTTGGGCCGTAACTTTACTATGGCGTTTCAGCATACCGAATGATGCTTTGATTTTGAACGCTTTCGATCAACTCGTCCGCACGGGACAGAAGTCGATGGAGCAAAGGTGATGAGTTAGCGTCGGCATATCCCAAAGTAAGATCGACTGTCGGAGGCACACCTTCGAGCGCCCTGGCAACGACGTTCGGCGTCAGCATATTCTGTGCATACAGCGGAACGAGCGTCACGCCTCCAGTGGACGCGACCAGTGACATCGCCGACGATATGTTCTCGCCTTCGTACTTAGGTTTCAGCGTGATTCCAGCGCTCGATGCGTAGGCCTCGATCACTGCTTGCAATACCGGAGACGTCCTCGCTGAGCTGACGTAAATTTCGCTGGCAAGGTCCTGCGGCCGGACCTTTTTGCGCGAAGCCAGGTGATGGCCCGCTGGCAGGATGGCGATCAAAGGCTCCTTCGTCAGCAATTTAAAGGTCAGGCCCAGGCTCTGTTTTTCGGGGCGAAGGAAGGCCATGTCCAGCTTCCCGCGCATCACCGCGAGGGCAAGTTCAGGGGAAGACAGGCTGCACAGCGTGACTTCCGTTTCCGGTACTTCTTCGCGGATGATGCGCAACAGATGAGGCAACCACGTGACCTCCAGCCCTACAAGAAATCCGATGGAAAGTACGGGCCTATTCGGCTGCGCCGCCCGCTGAGCACTATCGACCGCGGCCTCGACCTGCAGAAGTGCGAGCCGGGCATGATCTAGGAAGACGCGTCCCGCAGGGGTAAGCACTACGCCGCGTGCCTGCCGCTCGAGCAACATCACACCGATTTCGGCTTCCAAATCGCGAATCTGTCGGCTCAGCGAAGGCTGCGATGTGTTTAGCCGCCGCTGGGCAGCAGTTAGCAGACTACCCTCCTCTGCGACGGCAACGAAATAGCGTAAATGTCGGAGTTCCATGGGTCACCGTTATACTTTTAAGGCATAGGTCGAACGTACAAAGTCTTTGTCGCCGGTGGAAGACAGCTCTAGGTCTCTTTTGATCAACCAGGAGACCGCAAAATGTCGACAATATCCAAGCTGACCATCGTGTTCTGCCACGGAATCTGGGCCGACGGTTCATGCTTCAACAAGGTGATTCCAGCGCTCCAGGCAGACGGTCACGAAGTCATCTCTGTTCAATATGGCCTGGATTCGTTCGAGGAGGACGTGGCGACTGTAAAGCGGACACTTAACCGCGTCGGCAATCCCGTCCTCCTTGTCGGGCATTCCTACGGTGGTGCTACCATTACCGCCGCCGGCGTTGACGATCGCGTCGTGGGGCTCGTGTTCATCGCGGCAGTTGCCCCGGATGCCGGCGAAACGGTGCAGAACCAGCTCGATAAGTACCCATCGGATATCTTCACGCGGGTCGAGGTCGCGGATGGACGCGCCTGGATGTTGCCGAATGGCCCTGAATTCTTCGCGGGCGACCTATCCGAGGCAGACCAGAAGCTCATATGGGCTACCCACTATGCGCCCGTGTTCGATCTGTTCCATCAGCAGAATCTCAGCGCCGATCGAATCGCATGGAAGTCAAAGCCGAGCTGGTATGTTCTAGCCACGAAAGACCATACCGTGCATCCCGACCTGCAGCGCTGGGTCTCGAAACGCATGGGCGCTGATGTCACCGAGGTGGTGAGTAGCCACGTGCCGATGCTTTCCCATCCTGCCGTCGTGATCGACGTGATCCGGAAGGCAGTGGCCGCAGTTTAGAACAACTGACAAAGGCCTAATCGGGAAGGGAGGAGACCGCGCGAGGCGGCCCTCTCCCTCTCTCTTTTGCCCACGCGAAGGAGCGCATGACGCTAGGCTCGTGGTCAAAGTTCCTCTGATTGGATAGAATTTTAGGTGGGTC
Source organism: Mesorhizobium sp. WSM4308 (assembly GCF_002294905.1). NCBI lineage: Bacteria > Pseudomonadati > Pseudomonadota > Alphaproteobacteria > Hyphomicrobiales > Phyllobacteriaceae > Mesorhizobium > Mesorhizobium sp. WSM4308. The sequence continues at coordinate 116,824 of NZ_NSFW01000024.1, forward strand.
AGCTCGAGGCCGAGCGCCACTGCGCACAGGCGCAAAACGGACCCGCCTTTGCGCACGCCATTCTACGCCAGAGCCCTCTCACCCATTCAAACGCTTTACATCAACCGCGACATGGGCGCAGATCGAACCTGCAAGTTCAGAGAGAAAGAAATGTACAGCGTAGCGGAAGTAAGAAACGGAACGGCGCGGCAAGCGAAAATCGCCACCGAAGCTTTGCTTTGCCGCAGGTTGTATCCGGTCATTCCCACTCGATTGTTTAACCAGCTTATAACTCGTTGAAATTACTGTCAAATATTTTTCGGAATTGTGCAAAGTCCGACACCAGAACCGTCAAAAAATTACGGCGTTGATTCTAAAAGGAAAATCGCCGCAAAAAATATTTTGAGGTTTCACCAACTATCGAGAACAATCGGGCGATTTTTTTCACTTTGTGGCGCTCGACGACGCGCCTTACCTGCTTCAAAAAGTACCGTCACTTCTCCAACCAACAGATTTTTTCGGTGCAAAATCAATAGTCATGACCCGGGAGACATGCCAGAGTCGGTGATTTCATTTACTTTTTCGCGGGCCAAAGTCAGAAATCTTCCCATGTCGTTCGTGTGTTTCGGCAGCCCAGAAAAATCCGTTTTCACGCTCGATCCAAATCTCGCCTGGGCGTTCCAACCATGTTTTCCGGAGGGCACATTGGCACTCTGATATTTCCAGTCTACATCAATGGTGAGTGGATCGGACGGCGGCGAGCGAATCCGGGACGGCTTGCCAGTCCGGTCTGTCGGGCGCGAAACGCGCCCTCAGATAGTTCACGAGGTCGACCAGATCGGCATCGTCCAGGGCGCCGCCGAAGGCAGGCATCGCCATGACACCGAAATCGGTCGCGTCTGTCCTGAGCGGCGAGGCAGCCGGCGCAGACACGCCTTCCAGGATGGCATGGAGGAGATTGTCCGGCGCATCGGCATGAAGATTGGTGTTGAGAGCCAGCGACGTGATGGACGACGCTTCGGAATGACAGGTCTCGCAGGCACCTGCGAACATTCGCGCACCGCGAGGAAAGGCGGCCGCAGCTTTGGGGGCAGCAAGATTTGCAGCATCGATGACGCTTTGGATCGATCCGCTGGCCGCGAACGTTTCGCCGCCAACGTTGAAACTGGCGAGATAGACCGCCAGCGCCCTGATGTCAGCATCGGGAAGCGGTGCCAGCGAATCCACCACGTGAGCCATCGGTCCCGCCGCCGCGCCATGCTGGGCCGAGTGGCCGGTTCGCAGATAATCATAGAAAGCCTTTTCGCTCCAGGCGACCGGCGCGAAGGATTTTGCCGTCAGCGAATGTGCGTGCCAGCCGTCGGCGACGCCGCCGGCAAGATGCATCGCGCCCTTGATCTCTCCGCCGATGACATTGCGCGGCGAATGACAGGCACTGCAATGGCCAAGGCCTTCGACCAGTTCCGCGCCGCGGTTCCAGGCCGCGGTTCGGGCCGGATCGGACGGTGCCGGCGATGACGACAGGAAAAGCGCGTTCCACCCTGCCATCAATGGCCGTACACCGAAGGGAAAACGCAGCTGTGTTTGCGGTACTTTGGCCGTCACGGCGGGCTGTGCCATCAGGTAGGCGTAGAGCGCCTGGAGATCGGCCTCGCTTGCTTTGGCGAATGATGTGTAGGGGTGCGCCGGATAGAGATGGTGTCCGTCGCGCGCAACACCCTGGCGCATCGCCCTGGCGAAAGCCGGGTAGGACCAGGTGCCGATGCCGGCCGCTTCATCGGGGGTGATGTTGGTGGCATAGACGATGCCGAAGGGGGTTTCGAGAGCCCTGCCTCCGGCAAAGGGCGTGCCGGTGACGCCGACATGGCAGACGTTGCAGGCGCCAGCCGCTGCGGCCAGCCGGCCACGTTCGATCGTGGCAGGCGAAAAGACATCGGATAGCGGACGCGCCACAGGGGCAATGGCCGCATTGAACGGGAAAATTCCTGCGCCAAGGGCGATCGCGCCGGAAAAAGCGCCGGCAAGTGGCCAGGCAAACCGCAGGCGCGAACGTTTGGCTCGGGCCGTTCGCCTGTTCCCGTTCGATGGCGACGAAGCCGGCAGCGGATTCAGGGCGGCGCGCACGCGCTCCGGCGTCAGCGGCAGTTCGCGAAAACGCATGCCGGTGGCGTCGAACACCGCGTTGGCGATCGCGGCCGCACTTGGTACGGAGGCGGACTCGCCGGCACCCAGCGGCGGCTCGTCGGGGCGCGGGATCATCAGCACGTCGATGTCCGGCACCTCTGGAAAGCCGATGATCGGATAGGCGCCCCATTCGAGGCTGGCGACCGCGGTGGAAGAAAAATTGACCTCCTCCTTCAGAACGCGGCTGGTCGACTGAATGACATTGCCATGAATCTGGTGGCGAACGCCGTCCGGGTTGATCACCGCGCCGGTATCCTGACCGCAGATGACTTTGGTCACCGCGATCTCGCCCGTCACCTTGTTCACGGCCACGTCGGCGACCCAGGCCGCCCAAGCGGCTGCCTTGCCCGGAAAAGGACCGTGGACATAGACGGCATAGGCAAAGCCGCGCCCGTACAAAATATCGCCCTCGCGGCCATGCGTGCCCGGCTTGGTATGCGGTTTCCACTTGGCGCGTTCGGCCACGGCCCGCACCAGATCGATTGCGCGCGGATCGGTTAGATAACGCAAGCGGTATTCGACTGGATCGACTTTGGCCGCCGTCGCTAGCTCGTCGATGAAGGATTCATGCGCAAAGCTGTTTGGCAGCGCCGAGACACCACGAAACCACGAGGCGCGGGCAAGTGTGGGCATATCGTGGACGGTGACGCGCAGATTGCCGAATGCATAGGGAGGCACCGCCGTGCGGTCGCCCATCAAGGCGACCTCCGCGACTGGTGAAACCTTGCCGGTCAGGATCAGCGGCAGGGTCGGCGCCAGATTGGACGGGTAACGCGTTTCAAAGTCATAGGCCGCCGGACCACCCTCCTCGTCCAGGCCGCCCCGCACATCGATGACCTGCGCGGCACCCTTTGGCTCCCATGCGTGTTCCTGCTCGCGAGTAAGCTGGACCCGCACCGGCCGGCCGACAGCCCGGGACAACAGGGCGGCGTCAGCCGTCACGTCGTCGGCGCAGTTGCGTCCGTAGCATCCGGCCGCTTCCAGTCGTTCGACAACGATCCGGTCTTCCGGCATGTCGAGAAGTTGTGCCAGGTCGGCGCGCATCGGAAACGGGTTCTGCGTGCCAGACCAGACCGTCAGGCCGTCGTGGCGCCAGTCGGCGACCGCACAGGACGGTCCGATCGACCCATGCATCTGGTAAGGCCAGACATAAGTGCGTTGCATCGGCTCGGCTGTCGCGCCGAGCGCGCGTTCGACATCTCCCCGATCGGCCAGCTTGCGGGCCGTCGACGGATTCCCGCGCAGCGCCGCCTGCGGTGCATTGAGGTCGGGCATGTCCGGTGCGGCGCGCCATCGCACCTCGAGACGTTGCATGGCCTCGACGGCCTGCTCTTCGCGTGAGGCAATCACGCCGACGAAATCGCCTACGGCCACCACGGCGACGAGGCCCGGCACATTGGCCACCGAGTTCTCATCGACGGAAATCAGGCTGGCACCGACGTGCGAACCGGAATCGAAGCCGGCATAGGGCGGTCGGACAACGCGCCCGTGCAGCATCTCAGGCAGACGCACGTCATGGACGTAGGTGAATGTGCCGGTGGCTTTAGCCGGTATGTCGGTGCGTGGCTGCGGCTGGGCGACGATGCGGTATTGCGAAGCATGTTTTTGAGGCGCGTGCGGATTGATGAACAGGCGCGTGTGGGCGCCGGCGATGAGATGACCAAAGCTGACCAGGCGGTTTGTTTCCGTATCTCCCGCGCGGACCACCCCTTCCTCGATGACCAGATCTTCCGCCTTCAAGGCGAAGCGGGTCGCTGCCAATTGCAGCAAATGAACGCGCGCCGTCGCAGCCGCCGCGCGCAGCGGCTTTGCGCTGATCTGGATGGTTTCGCTGGCGATGGTCGCTCCTTGATCCGGGGTGGCCGAGGTCGACCCAAGCACCATGCGGACGCGGTCGAATGGAACATCCAACTCCTCGGCCACGATCTGGGCCAGTGCAGTGCGAATTCCGGTGCCGAGATCGACATGGCCATTGAACGCCGTAACGTTGCCTTTGGCGTCGAGCGCAAGGAACAGTTCATCGTCCCTGCCCTCCAAAGGATTTGGGCGCAGAACCAGAAGCGTATCGGGATCTGCCAGATAGGCCGCGGCAGGCCGGTCGCGCGGGCCGGTCATGAAGCTGTCTCCTCTGCCTCAGCGACTGCGACATCGGACGGGGCCAGAGCCGCTTCGCGAACAGCAGCAAGGATTTCAAGATGCGTGCCGCAGCGGCATAAATGGTGGCGCAGGGCAGTTCGAATAGCGGTCTCGTCCGGCTTGGGATTGCTTCTCAGCAACGCCACGGTGGCGATAATCATCCCGTTGATGCAGTAGCCGCACTGGGCGGCGTTGTTTGCAACAAACGCGGCTTGAACGGGATGAAGGTGCTCAGGCTTTCCTAGCCCTTCCAATGTCGTGATCGACCGGCCTGTGACCGCCCCGACAGGCACCGTACACGAGCGAACCGCGGTATCGCCGACGAGCACGGCACAGGCGCCACACTCGGCCAGGCCGCAACCGTATTTCGGGCCATTCAGGCCAAGGTCGTTTCTTAACACGTGGAGAAGCGGCGTCGACGGTGCGACGGAGACTTGCACATCCATGCCGTTGACGCTCAGCGCAATCAATGCCGCCATCCAGACTTGCTGAAGGCTGCAAGCACTATGGCGTACTTCAGTCGTTCGGATCCGTATCCTCTCCGAGGAGGCGAAGCGTGTGGAGAAGTGCCATTCGTTCGGCAGGATTCAGGGGCATTAAGGTCAGTTCGGTGACATCTCTCGCATGCGGCACGACTGCTTCCAGCAATTGCAGACCGGCGGTCGTGATGGAGACTATTACCTTGCGCGCATCCGCGCCGTCCTTCGAAAACGCAATCAAGTCGCGATTCTTCAACCTGTCGATGATCCCACGAATTGTGCCCTGGTCGACGCTTGTTGCCTTCACGAGTTCGCTTTGCGACTGAGGGCCGCTGTCCTTTAGCGCACACAGTGTCGAAAATTGAACTGCCGTCAGTTGCGGATCGCCAACATTCGCTTGGAAGATTGCGAGATGTCGCTGGTAGGCCCGCCGAAGCAGGTAACCGACCTGGTCCGTGAAAACATAGCGATCCGCATTCTCGATCCGATCCGCTTCGTTTGGCTTGTGATCCGGCACCGCGCGTTCCGCTCCAAAGTCGTAGCACTCGACGCATGCATAAAACGCCCGCGTTGCGCAAGGCAAGACAGCTTCCGTTGCTGCTTTTATGTCCGATTTGCGGGCCGCATTGCGCGAGAGTCTTTCGGCAGCCGGATCTGCGGGAGCCAAGACGCGGTTGCCCACGCTGCGTGCCTTTTGTAGGGCCGTAAGCCGCAGGGGAGTCCGGTCGTACAGGCGTGATAAAAAAGTGCATACACTATAATATCTGTTTTGCAGACGATGTCAAATTCCCATATTTCCGCAGATTTTTTTCCCGTCGTTCTATTTTTCGATTGACATTTAGAGTGTATACTCTATAAATACACAGATGATCGTGGTTCTAAATTCACACGGAGGGTCAACGAGCCCATGCAAACGCAAATTGCCGTCATCGGCGCCGGTCTCGGGGGCGCTGCCGCTGCCAGCCTACTTCAGCAAGCCGGTTTTCATGTCGACGTCTTCGAACAGGCTCCAGCTTTCGCACGCATCGGCGCCGGCATTCACATGGGTCCCAATGTCATGCGGGTGTTTCGTCAACTAGGAATGGAAGACGCTGTCGTTGACATGGGGTCGAAGCCCGATTTCTGGTTCAGCCGTGATGGGCGCTCCGGCGAGTATCTTTCCCGAATTCGGCTCGGCGCGTTCGCCGAAAAAGAGTATGGCGCTCCTTATGTGACCGTCCATCGCGGCGATCTGCACGCGCTCCAGGTATCGCTGTTGCGCCCGGAAAACCTGCACTTCGGCAAGCGGCTGGACGCGGTGACGGACAATGGCGCCGGCGTCGAACTCAGCTTCGCCGACGGCACTCGAGTCACAGCCGAGATCGTTATCGGCGCCGACGGCATCAATTCGAAGGTGCGCGAAGCACTGCTCGGCAAGGAAAAGCCTAACTACAGCGGCTGGGTCGCCCACAGGGCGGTGATTTCGTCCGACAAGCTAAGCCGCTACGGCCTCGACTTCGAAGATTGCGTGAAATGGTGGTTCGAGGACCGCCACATGATGGTCTACCACACCACGGCGGACCGCAGCGAATACTACTACGTCACCGGCGTCCCTCACCCGGCCTGGGACTTCGATGGGGCTTTCGTACCCTCCAGCCGCGAAGAGATGCGCGACACGTTTGCCGGCTGTCATCCGGTGGTGGACTCACTGATCGACGCGAGCGACGAGGTCACCAAATGGCCGCTGCTCAACCGCAAGCCGCTGCCGGTATGGAGCGAGGGGCGGCTGGTGCTGCTCGGCGACGCTTGCCATCCAATGAAGCCGCATATGGCACAGGGCGCGGCCATGGCCATCGAGGATGCCGCCATGCTTGCGCGGTGCCTGGGCGAAACCGGGACCAGAGATCACGCAGCCGCCTTCGCCCTTTACGAAGCGAATCGCAGGGATCGCGCCTCGCGCGTGCAGGCGGTGTCCAATGCCAACACCTGGCTGCGCAGCCAGGAAGATCCGGCCTGGGTCTTCGGCTACGACGTCTATGGCGCCACGTTGAAGAGTGAGGTTGCCTGATGAGCGCCATGGCAACGTCGGGCGCGAACGTTTTCGCGAACGGCATCCGCCAGCACTACCGGCACCATCTCGGCGCGGGAGCGCCGCTGGTGCTGGTGCCGGGCATCACCAGCCCGGCCGTGACCTGGGACTTCGTCGCTGAAAGGCTTGCTTGCGAATTCGATGTCTACGTCCTCGATGTGCGTGGCCGCGGTCTGTCGCAATCCGGCCCAGGCCTCGATTACCAACTCGACTGCCTTGCCAATGACCTGACCGGCTTCATCGCCGCGCTCGGTCTTTCCGGCGTGACGGTGCTCGGCCATTCCATGGGCGCGCGCATCGCAATCCGCGCCGCGACGCGAAACCCGGCCGGTATGGCGCGGCTCCTGCTCGTCGACCCGCCCGTCTCGGGGCCGGACCGCCGCGCCTACCCGTCGAAGCTGTCCTGGTATGTGGATTCGATACGGCAGGCAGAAATGGGCATGGATGCCGAGGCGATGCGTGCGTTCTGTCCGACATGGAGCCACGAGCAGCGCGCGCTGCGCGCCGAGTGGCTGCACACTTGCTACGAACCCGCTATCGTTACCGCCTTCGAGGGCTTCCACACCGACGACATCCATCAGGATCTGCCCGGCCTTCCCGTCCCCGCTGGCATCATGGTGGCGACGCGCGGCGGGGTCATCGAACCTGCCGACGAAGCGGAAATTCAGTCGCTCAACCCCGGCATCTGCATCGAGCGCGTGCCCGATGCCGGACACATGATCCCCTGGGACAATCTCGAAGGGTTTCTGGCCGCGGCTGACCACTTGCTCGGAACCGCTCTGGCAGCGAGGAAAACGGCATGACCACGAAACCGTTCCGGATCGGCCAGATCGTGCCGAGCTCCAATACGACTATGGAAACAGAGATCCCGGCGATGCTGATGGCGCGCCAGGCCATCCGCCCCGAGCGCTTCACATTCCATTCGAGCCGCATGCGCATGAAGACGGTGAGCAAGGACGAGCTTGCCGCCATGGACGGCGAATCCGACCGCTGCGCGGCCGAGCTTTCAGATGCGAAGGTCGACGTGCTCGGCTATGCCTGCCTGGTCGCCATCATGGCGATGGGGCTCGGCTACCATAGGCAGTCAGAGGCGCGGTTGCGCGGTCGCACGCAGGAGAACGGCGCCGACATCCCGGTCGTCACCAGCGCTGGCGCCTTGGTCGACGGCCTCAAGGTGATGAAGGCCAAGCGCATCGCCGTCGTGGCGCCCTATGTGCGGCCCCTGACCGAACTGGTGGTCAACTACATCCGCGAGGAAGGTTTCGACGTCGTCGACTGGCGCGCGCTGGAGATCCCCGACAACCTCGACGTGGCGCGACACGATCCGGAAAACCTGCCCGGCATCGTTGCCGGCATGAACCTCGAAGGTGTTGACGTGGTCGTGCTGTCGGCTTGCGTGCAGATGCCGTCGCTGCCCGTCATCGCCAAGGTCGAAGCCCTTACTGGAAAACCGGTATTGACGGCGGCGGTCGCCACCACCTACGGCCTGCTGAAGGCGCTCGGCCTGGAGCCAGTCGTTCCCGGCGCCGGCGCGCTGCTTTCCGGCGCGTACTGAGGGAGACGGCCATGACTCAGCCGACAATTTCCATAGAGGCTGAAACGCAGTCGGCAGCCGACAACTACGGCGGCGTCTGGGGCAGTCGCATCGGCTTCGGTCGCAAGCCGGCGCTGTTGGTGATCGATTTCATGAAGGCCTACACGACCCCTGGCGCGCCGCTCTTCGCACAGGGCGTGGTGGAGGCCGTAGCGCGCACGCCCGAACTGCTGGCGGCAGCGCGCCAAGCCGGCGTACCGGTGGTCCACACCAACATCCTCTACCGCGCGCCGAGCTGCGCCGACGGCGGGATCTGGGTGAAGAAGGCGCCGGTGATGGCAGCCTTGGTCCCCGGCAGTCCGCTGGCCGAATTCTGCGACGGCGTCGAACCGTTGCCGGATGAACTGGTCGTCACCAAGCAGTATGCCAGCGCCTTCTTCGGCACGAGCCTGGCGCCGATGCTGCATGCCGACGGCGTAGACACCGTCATACTCGCCGGATGCTCGACCAGCGGCTGCATCCGGGCAACCGCAGTGGACGCAGTCCAGCACGGATTCCGAACCATCGTGGTCAGGGATTGCGTTGGCGACCGGCACGCCGGGCCGCATGAAGCCAACCTGTTCGACATCGATGCCAAATATGGCGACGTCGTCGGCCTGAAAGAGGCGCTGGACGAAATCGGGCGCGCCGGCCAGCGAAGAGCGCCCAAGCAGAACGCATAACTGAATCCCATGGGCCGCGATGCCGCCCACATTGCAAAGGAGATCGCTGGATGGACCGCAACGTTCTGACTGAAATCTGCCTGCACCAGCTCACGCTCAGCGGCGTGCACGAGGGCGAGAAGGTTATCGTCCTGTCGCAAGGCAGCGAGCGCCTCGACTATGCCGATGCGTTCCTCGCCGCCGGCCAGCGCCTCGGCGCGCGCATGTACCACATGCGCCTGCCCCCGCCGCTGCCCGGCAATGGCGCCTGGGCGGTCGGCGAGACCGGCCTGGCCGCCAATCCCGAGGCGGTCGAAGCGCTGAAGCAGGCCGACATGGTCGTCGACCTCATCTTTCTTTTGTTCAGCCCGGAGCAGATGGCGATCCAGGCGGCCGGTGCGCGCGTCTTGACAGCCGTCGAACCCGCGCCGCTGCTTGCCCGGCTGCTGCCGACCAAGGAACTGCGCGAGCGCGTCGAAATCGGCGAGGCGCTTTTGTCGAAGGCCAAGACCATGCGCATCACCTCCCGCCACGGCACCGACGTGATCTACAGGCTTGGCGTTTATCCGACGGTTGGAGAATACGGCTACACCGACCAGCCCGGACGCTGGGACCACTGGCCAGCGGCCTTCGTCTTCACCGGCGGCGCTGACGACGGTGTCGACGGCAAGATCGTGCTGGCGCCTGGCGACGTGCTTTTGCCATTCAACACCTATGTGCGCGAACCGGTCGTCTACACAATCGAAAAAGGCTTCGTTCAAGACATCCGCGGCGGGCTCGAAGCCGAGCTGATCAAATCCTACATGGGCGAGTTCAAGGACCCGCGCGGCATGGGCATGAGCCATGTCGGCTGGGGCCTCGACCATCGGGCGCAGTGGCACGGCCTGACACAGTTTCCCGGCGGCATGGGCATGGAGTTGCGCTCCTTCTACGGCAACGTGATGTTTTCGACGGGCCCCAACAACGAACTCGGCGGCCCCAATGACACCGCCTGCCACCTGGACATTCCGATGCGCGGTTGCAGTCTTTTCCTGGATGACGAACCGATCGTGGTGGACGGAGACATCGTCGTTAAGGAAATGCAGCAAAGCCAATAGAGGAAACTGCCGGCACTCACGGAATGCACCAGCGTCGTTCAAACCAACTCTTTCAACATTGGTGGGACATGCAACAGACACGATGCAGTTTTCTGACAATTGGATATGATGAGGTCGAACGACCGACCATCGGGCAGGAGCGCATCAGCGCAAGCCCGGACGCTCGTCAGTGAGACGAGGTCGAGCTCGACCAATCGTAGGCCCCATTCGCGGCATCACGCACGATTTCGGTCGCGATGCGCGCCTTGTCGAGATTGCGCGCCGCGCCACCACCTTGGCGCCGTACGCCACCACGCTTGCGCCGTCTCGATACCTAGACCCCCAGATACCCAGGTTACGAGATTCGTTTAGCTGAAAGGTCGACGCGGGAGCACTCCATGCTTCAATCGGCGGATCTAAATACCCAAAGTGCCGACCGTGCCTCAGAACCGGCTGGCGCGCTCTTCCGGTTGAGGCGACTTCAAACCATGGCAAGAGCATTCCGGATTGACCGGAAGTCGTGCCGCGGTCTCCAGCGCGACCCGCGAGGCCGTCATGGACAGGCTCGGCAAGACATCCTCCTGCAGCAATTTCTGGCGATTGCGGTCCATATAGTCGTTGAAACCTGCCGTCACGAACGCCAAAGGCACGAAACACGCGCCGATCTCGCGGGACAAAGTGGCCTCGGGCGCTATCGAATGGTTGAGCACGTCCGCCCCCATGCCGCGGAACGCCAGGGCCTCGGCCGGGG
>NZ_NSFW01000025.1:0-100055 GCF_002294905.1 Mesorhizobium sp. WSM4308
TGGAAACACTTGGAGAACTCACCAAGATTGCCTGGGCAAAGGACTGCCAGGTGATGATCGAAGGCCCGGGCCATGTCCCCATGCACAAGATCAAGCAGAACATGGACAAGCAGCTCGCAGTGTGCGGCGAGGCGCCCTTCTATACGCTTGGACCGCTGACGACCGACATTGCGCCGGGCTATGACCACATCACCTCAGGCATCGGCGCTGCCATGATCGGCTGGTTCGGCACCGCAATGCTCTGCTATGTCACGCCCAAGGAACATCTTGGCCTTCCTGATCGCAACGATGTCAAGATTGGCGTGATCACCTACAAGATCGCCGCCCATGCCGCCGACCTGGCGAAGGGCCATCCGGCAGCAAAAGTCAGGGATGATGCCCTTTCCCGCGCGCGCTTCGAGTTCCGCTGGGAGGACCAGTTCAACCTGTCGCTCGATCCCGAAACGGCTCGATCCTTCCACGACCAGACCTTGCCCAAGGTGGCACACAAGGTGGCACATTTCTGCTCGATGTGCGGGCCGAAATTCTGCTCCATGCGTATCTCTCACGACATCCGCGCCGAGGCACAGAAAGAGGGCATGGCGGCAATGGCGGCGAAATATCGCGAAGGCGGCGATCTCTATATGCCTGCTGACGAGACCGGCATCCCGCTCATGCCGCAGGCGCCGGAACCGTCATGAGGGTGCTGGTCAAAGGGGCCGGCGTCGCCGGCCTCACCGCCGCCTTCGAACTCGCCGCCCGCGGCGCGACGGTCACTGTTTTCGAGACAGGGCCTACCCTTGGCGGCAGTGCGTCGTGGTTCGCCGGCGGCATGCTGGCGCCATGGTGCGAGCGCGAAAGCGCCGAGCAGTCCGTGCTCGACCTCGGGCGCAACGCCGCGGACTGGTGGGATGCGGCGACGCCTGACCAGGTGACACGGGCAGGAACACTGGTCGTGGCCGCGCCGCGCGATGCGGGCGAGCTCGACCGGTTCGCCAGCCGCACCTCGGGTCATCGTTGGATCAATGAAGAGGAAATCGCGCAGCTGGAGGCCGACTTCGCCGGTCGATTCCGGCGCGGGCTGTTCTTCCCCGATGAGGCTCATCTCGACCCACGCCACGCGATCGCAGCCCTTCATGACAAGCTCGCCGCCATGGGTGTCGAATTCCACTTCGGCACCGACGCCCAGCATGTTTCCGGTTTCGATCGTCAGATCGACTGCACGGGGATGGCAGCAGCCGATGACAGGCTGCGCGGCGTTCGCGGCGAGATGCTGGTCCTGCGCACGCCTGAGATCGCGCTGTCGCGCCCGGTCCGGCTGCTGCATCCGCGCTTTCCGCTCTACGTGGTGCCGCGCACCGACCACCGTTTCATGGTTGGCGCGACGATGATTGAAAGCCAGTCCGCCGGGCCGGTCACGGCGCGCTCCATGATGGAGCTTCTGAGCGCCGCCTATGCCCTCCATCCGGCCTTTGGCGAGGCCGAGATCGTTGAAACCGGTGTCGGCGTCCGTCCAGCCTTTCCCGACAATCTGCCGCGTGTAGAGGCGTGCGGAAGAACCGTCGCAATCAACGGGCTTTATCGCCATGGCTTTCTTCTTGCGCCCGCCATGGCGCGGCTGGCGGCCGAAATTGTCTTCAGTCACCACAAACCCGTGGAGCTTGCTCATGAAACTGATGGTCAACGGCAAAGCGCATGAGGTTGCCGCCACCACGCTGGCGGAGCTGCTTGCTGCGCTCGACTATGAGGGCGATTGGCTCGCCACTGCCGTCAACAGCGACCTCGTGCACAAAGCCAACCGGGCGGAATTCCAGTTGAGCGACGGCGACCGGATCGAAATCCTCTCACCCATGCAGGGAGGCTAGACCATGTTCGAGCTTTATGGAACCGAGCTTCCGTCGCGTCTGCTTCTCGGCACCGCTCAATATCCTTCGCCGACCATCCTTGCCGAGGCAGTCAAGGCGTCGGGCACGTCGGTGGTGACCGTCTCCTTGCGGCGTGAGATGGCGGGCGGCAGGGCTGGCGAAAAATTCTGGTCGCTGATTCGCGCACTCGGCACGAGAATCCTGCCCAACACCGGCGGCTGCCACTCCGTCAAGGAAGCGGTCACCACCGCGAAGATGGCGCGCGAAGTGTTCGGCACGAGCTGGATCAAGCTCGAAGTGATCGGCAACCACGACACGCTGCAGCCGGACGTGTTCGGCCTGGTCGAAGCGGCGCGCATCCTGTGCGAGGACGGTTTTGCGGTATTCCCCTATACCACCGACGACCTTGTTGTCGCCGAGCGGCTGCTTGCGGCGGGCTGCAAGGTCTTGATGCCGTGGTGCGCACCGATCGGTTCCGCCCTCGGGCCGATCAACATCATGGCGCTGCGCTCGATGCGCGGACATTTCCCAGGCATCCCGCTGATTGTGGATGCAGGGCTCGGACGGCCGTCGCACGCGGCGACCGTGATGGAATTGGGCTTCGACGCAGTGCTCCTGAACACGGCGGTCGCCAAGGCGGCCGACCCCGTCGGCATGGCGCGTGCGTTCGGCAAGGCGGTCGAAGCCGGCCGTGAAGCCTTCCTTTCCGGAATGCTCGAACCGCGCGACGTCGCGGTGCCATCGACGCCGACCATCGGCAGAGCAGTTTTTTCATGAAGCTCGATCCCTTCTACCTGATCGTCGACAGCGCCGCCTGGATCGAAAGGTTGGCGCCGCTCGGCGTCAAGCTGGTTCAGCTTCGCATCAAGACCATGGACGAAGCCGGATTGCGCGCTGAGATCCGCACAGCGAAGGCCTTGTGCGCTCGATACCGGTGCCAGCTCATCGTCAACGACCATTGGGGCCTGGCAATCGAGGAAGGCTGCGATTTCGTGCATCTCGGCCAGGAGGATTTGCAGACCGCCGACCTCTCGCGGATACGGGCAGCCGGCGTGAGGCTCGGACTGAGCACCCATGATGATATCGAACTGGAAACGGCCATGGCCGCCGAGCCCGAGTACATCGCGCTCGGCCCCATCTACCCAACCATCCTGAAGACGATGAAATGGGCCCCGCAAGGGCTCGAACGGATCAGCGCGTGGAAGCGCCGCGTCGCACCGATTCCATTGGTCGCCATTGGTGGGCTCAACCCTGACCGGCTCGACGGTGTCTTTGCGGCCGGTGCGGACAGCGCGGCGGTGGTCACCGACATCACGCTCAACGACGACCCCGAAGCGCGCACGCGGGAATGGATCGAAAAGACAGGCCGATGGCGCTGAGGCGAGACCCTTATGTGCTTGTCGTCGGTGGCTCGGACTCCAGCGGGGGTGCCGGAATCGCGCGCGATATTGAGGCGATCTCTTCGATTGGCGTGCGAACCTGCCTGGCTGTCACCGCGCTAACGGTGCAGACACACAAAGCCGTCATGGAAATCCATCATTCGCAGCCCAGTCTGGTGGCCGATCAGATGCGCGCCGCGCTGCAGGCCAACACGGTGGCAGCCATCAAGATCGGCATGCTCGCAACGGCCGAGATCGTTGTTGCCGTTGCCGGCGTGCTGCGCGAAAATCCGCGGGCGCCCGCAATCCTCGACCCCGTGCTCGCCTCGACCTCAGGCCGGGCGCTTCTTGAAGCCGATGCCGTCGCCGTCATGAAGCGTGAGCTGATGCCGCTTTGCCGCCTGGTCACACCCAATCTCATCGAGTTGGCGCTCCTTGCCGGCGCGGAGCAAGCGGTCGACGAAGATGGCGCGGTCAGGCAAGGCCAGGAACTCTTGGCCGCCAGCGCGCAGGCCCTGCTGATCAAGGGCGGCCATGCGACGGGACCCAGATCTACAGATATCCTGTTGCGTCACGAACAAGAACCAATCGGCTTCGATATGCCCCGCCTTGCCGCATCAATGCGCGGGACGGGATGTATGCTGGCCAGTGCGACTGCGGCACATCTGGCGAAAGGGAGATCACTTGAAAACAGCGTGCGCGACAGCAAGCTGTTTGTGTTCGAGAAGCTGCAAGCCGAAAACAGCGAGTGACCGTTTTGCGGCGCTTTGCCGATCACGCCGTAAAGGCTGACGAGCGACCTCCCTTCTCCAACAAAGCGAGCCGAGAGGGCTCGCAGGGAGCGAAAGAACTCGCGTATCCTTTTTTCGCGGTCCGCTGAAAAGTCTTCAGCCTAAACATGACTATTGTGGTTTGCCTGTCGTATTTCCGAACGCCATTGCACTGTAGAGTGACCGAACCTCATCGCGTGCGTGGCACGGAAGGCTGTCGTACAAGCTGAGGCACTACAAGACGGCACAGACCGTCACGCTCTTCAAAGAAGAATATTCTCCAGGGGATCGTCATCAACGATCCGGCGGTCGGGAGGCCCGCCCGGCAAAAAGAGGGCGATGGCTATGATATGGTTGGGGACGAGATGGCATGGTTTGCGTCATGCACCTCCAAAATGGCAGGCCGGTCCCGGTACCGAGACGCCGTCGCGAGATTTTCGCGGCCGTGGTGGCTTCGCCGTTTGTCGTCCGCAGGGCGATGTGCGTAGCAGATGAGTGTGGCATCTGCCAGCGAAAGGGCATAGCGGCCTCCGCAAAACGGCGGCGGCTATAAAAGCGCAATCGATGCGAATTTCGTGATGACCACCGTCCTGTCTTCGGCGTGATTCTACGGGATGCCGCCAGTTTCCGCGCGTCCCGGCTCAGACTGCTCGTCGGTAAGTCCAGAGCTGATTTTGATCACCGGCGACAAAGGTCCGTAGGTGATCTGAATCACCGGTCTGCCAGCGGGTATGCGGGCCAGCAAATCCTCGAGCAGGCCAACACGCTGTTCCATCGGAAAGCTCAACAACGGCACCGCACTTATGACACAGTCGAACTGCTCCCCGCGCCGTTCGGCCAGCACTTCTCCGAGCGCAAACGTATCGCCCAATCGAAAATCCACGCCCGGAAAGCGTCGCGTCAGGCGCTGATAGAAATCCTTGGAATATTCGACCGAAAATGCGGCTTTGATGCCTCTTTCCAGGATTGCCTTGGTGATGACGCCAGTTCCGGCGCCAAGTTCAAGAACCGGCAATCCGGATGCCGGATTAATGACGCTTGCCATACGACGCCCGGCATGAACGGACGTTGGCATCAGCGCGCCCACTCGCTTCTTGTCCTTCTGCCAGCCCTTGAAGAATTGCACTTCTTCTTCAAATTTTCTGGCGAGGCGCTCCTTCAATCGAAAGACCATATCCACTCCCTGCTACGGCTATTTGTCTGGGCCATGTTGACGACGCACGTTTGTCCAAGCCTTGCGACTGCTCAATCATGCGGCACGGATGCGGAAGGTATGGCGGTTTTCATGACCTGGTGAACAACCACTGTTGGCGCACCTTCGGCTCGGCGGCGCTGATCGCTTTCGTAGCTTTCGCGGGTGCCGCCCACAACAGTGACGGCCCTCATGCACTACGAATCAAAGGGTCAAGATGCGTTCTTGGCCAAGCGAACCTTTAAACCAGGCACATTCCTGAATTCAAAACATGTCTCTCCATAACTGTATCCAATCTACAATTGCTTGACAACGGGGGTTTTGAGGTGGTTTGTTCCAGCAGTATCGTTAACAACGATATGTGGGAGGATTTTTCGTTGAACGTCCAAAAATTGCCGCGCCGCAAGCCAGAGGGACCTGAGATTCTGCGTCTCGAAAATCTTTGCATTGCGGCGAGGTCTGATGACAGCCGAGTGGCAACGTCAATCATAAACGGCGTCAACCTGTCGCTACGACGTGGGGAAGTAATAGGCCTGATCGGAGAGTCCGGGGCGGGAAAATCGACCATTGGACTGGCTGCGCTTGGATATACCCGCCCTGGCTGTGAGATCACGGATGGAAAGATTCTATTCGACGGCATGGATCTCCGGACCCTCAACGGGGAGCAACGAAGACAGGTACGGGGGCATCGAATCGCCTATATCGCCCAGAGCGCAGCGGCAGCGTTCAACCCCGCGAAGCGCCTTTATGATCAGGTGTGCGAGGGCCCTGTCCGTCACGGACTGATGAGCTATGAGGAGGCAAAAGCCCAAGCAGTGCAACTCTTTCGCGAATTGGATCTGCCTTCGCCGGAGACGTTTGGCGAGAGATATCCCCATCAAGTTTCTGGAGGTCAGTTGCAGCGAGCAATGGCGGCCATGGCCATGTCATGCCGTCCTGATATCCTGGTTCTGGACGAGCCGACCACTGCGCTTGATGTAACGACGCAAATTGAAGTCCTCGCGTCGATCCGGAGGGTGATCCGCGAGCATCAGACGGCCGGCCTCTATATCACCCATGATCTCGCTGTCGTTGCTCAAATCGCGGATCGCATCGTCGTGCTTCGCAACGGCAATATGGTCGAAGAGGGTGAGACAGAGCAAATACTGAGCCAACCGCGCGTCGAATACACGCGAGCCCTAGTCGCAAATCGGACAAACGTAGCTCAGGAAAGCGAGCGCGCAAGCGAGGCTACTCCGCCCGTGCTTGAGCTCCGAAAGGTCACCGCGAGTTATGCGCAAAACGTTCGCGTGGTAGAAAGCGTTGATTTGTCGGTGGGCAAAGGAGAAACGGTCGCGATCGTAGGCGAGTCCGGAAGCGGAAAAAGTTCCTTAGCTCGCATCATCACAGGGTTGCTCCCAAGTG
Organism: Mesorhizobium sp. WSM4308; assembly: GCF_002294905.1. Taxonomy (NCBI): domain Bacteria; kingdom Pseudomonadati; phylum Pseudomonadota; class Alphaproteobacteria; order Hyphomicrobiales; family Phyllobacteriaceae; genus Mesorhizobium; species Mesorhizobium sp. WSM4308. The sequence goes on from NZ_NSFW01000025.1 coordinate 6,590, forward strand.
AATCCGGCAAGATCATATTTGAAGGCTCCGAAATCCCGCCTGCCCTTGGCGCACGGAAAGCCGACCTGCTGCGACGCGTTCAAATGATCTACCAGATGCCCGACGTCGCGCTTAATCCACGCCAACGGGTTAGCGATATTATCGGCCGCCCGCTTTCGTTTTATCTGGGTTTAAGTGGGGTGAAACTGCGCGACCGAGTTGCACAGCTGTTGGAAGACATCGGGTTGTCCTCTGATTTCGCTCGACGCTATCCGAGCCAACTCTCCGGAGGTCAAAAACAGAGAATTTGCATCGCTCGCGCCTTAGCCGCAGAACCAGATCTCCTGATCTGCGACGAGGTAACCTCTGCACTCGACCCCTTGGTCGCAGAGGGCATCCTCGAACTTCTTCGGCGATTGCAACGCGATCGCGGCTACGCGTATCTATTCATAACTCACGACCTCGGCACCGTACGGCGCATCGCGGATCGGGTCGCAATCATGCTGAAGGGCCAAATAGTGGCGCAGGGTGCATGCGCACAGGTCTTTTCCGCGCCAATGCACCCCTACACCGAACTATTGCTTTCGTCGGTCCCGGAGATGAACACCAATTGGCTGGATGACGTCCTTGCAGGTCGCGTTCTGGAATCCTCTCTGTCATGACAATGGCACGTCAATCGTTGTTAAGGAACTCGCTCTCAAACGATAGCCGCGCCGTTGGCGGTGGAAGGCAGTAAGACGACACGGAGTGGACTCCTTATCGACCGCACTTGCGTTGCACGACCATTAACTGTATCCAATCTACAATCGTGACAGCCATACGTGTGTGTAGACGTCGCTGTTGGTCCAGGAAAACTCTGGTTATCTCATGGTGATGCATCCTTATTACGTTGAAGCCATGTCAGAAAAATTGACGCTATGTGAGGTATCCCTTCGGAGAAAATGCAAAGAATACACAAAACAGCTGGTTTACTACATAGAGCCAGCAGGGAACGGCGCGAGTGCGCTTAATATAACCTCCGCGTGGAGAAACTAGGGGAGGGCACGCGAATGAAGGCATTCCCAGCATTTACGGCACAACGGTCAGGTAACCTGTCGGTCGTTTCTATCATCGTTCAACGAATAGCGACGGGTCTACTAACTTTGTGGGTCGTTTCATTATTGATATTTGCTAGCACCGAAATCCTTCCGGGAGATGTTGCCAGCGCCATCCTCGGACAGCATAGAACTCCAGAGGCCGAACTTGCCCTGCGGCATGAGTTGGGTTTAGATCGCCCCGCGCCAGTGCGCTATGTTGAATGGCTTTCCCGCTTCGTCCAGGGAGATATCGGCAGGTCGCTGATCAACAAGCGGGACATGGGCCCGGAAATCCGTGAGCGGTTTGGGAACACTATGTTCCTCGCTGGCATCGCGGCATGCATCGCCGTTCCTTTGTCAATATTGTTTGGTTTGATTGCCGCGGTACGTCAGAACGGTTTGTTTGATCGCGTAATTAGCATGTTTACGCTTTTCACCGTATCAGTGCCCGAGTTCTTCGTGGGTTACGTTCTGATTATCGTATTTGCTGTCAAACTCGGTCTAGTGCCAAGTCTGTCGATGGTCGATAGTGACATGGCACTCGGTGCTCGTCTTCAAGCCGTCACCCTTCCCGTCGCCACACTCGTGCTTGTCGTGCTCGCTCACATGATGAGGCAGACGCGGGCTGCTGTCATTGGGGTATTGTCCAGTCCTTTTATCGAGATGGCAATTCTCAAGGGCATCCCATGGTGGCGTATTGTCCTGGAGCATGCGCTGCCAAATGCCCTCGCCCCGATAATCAATGTGGTTGCGATCGCGCTTGCTTGGCTAATTGTCGGCGTCGTGGTGGTGGACATCGTGTTCGTCTATCCGGGCATGGGCCAACTTATGGTCGATGCGGTGTCCAACAGAGATATTCCTGTCGTTCAAACATGCGGATTGATCTTCGCGAGCGTCTACGTCGGGTTCAATATGATCGCTGACATGTTGGCGGTGATAAGCAACCCGCGTCTTCGTCATCCGCGTTGAAGGGATTAAGCAAAATGAGAATTTTTGGGCGTCAAATTCCGGCCGGCGCGATCTTAGGAGCAGCCATCGTCTTCATTAACATATTGGCAGTTTTATTGGCACCAACCATCGCTCCTTCTGGCGAAGCTGATATGGTTGGCGCGGTGTGGGCACCGCCGAGTAGCGAGTATTGGCTTGGACTAGACAACCTTGGCCGGGACATCTTTTCGCGTTTGTTGTTCGGAGGCCGAACAACAATCGTACTAGCTCTGGTTATCACGCTTCTGTCGTGTTCGATCGGTGTGGCGACCGGCTTCGCAGCAGCGGTGAAAGGGGGGTGGGTCGACACGGTGCTGAGTCGTTCGGTTGACGCCCTTTTGGCGATACCCGGGCTGATCTTTTCGCTTGTGATACTCTCCGTTTTTGGAAGCTCGGTTCCGGTATTGATCATTACCATCGCTGTTCTTAGTTTCCCTGGTGTTTTCCGGGTTAGTCGCGCAGTTGCCCTTGGTATCGCCGCCATGGATTATGTGGAGGTGGCCCGGCTTCGCGGTGAGCGTCTTCCTTGGATCATGCGAAGTGAGATCCTGCCCAATGCTATGCCTTCACTGATGGCAGAGTTTGGCCTACGGTTCTGCTTTGCATTGCTTTTTGTCGCTGCGCTTAGCTTTCTCGGTCTAGGTATCCAACCTCCCTATGCCGACTGGGGCGGAATGGTCCGCGACAATGCCCAAGCAATCAATTTTGGCAGCCTCGCTCCTCTGATTCCGGCGTTTGCCATCGCGCAGCTAACCATCGGGGTAAACTTGGTTGTTGATGGCTTCCTTCCGAGCCACGGACGAACTCGAGGCGATTGAGTTGACTCTCGGCGCCTATTTCAAAGATCGATATCGAGCACTTTTATCTATCGGGGTCCCAGGTCAAAGTCCTGCGGACCCATGAGTTCAGATTCTTTGACCAGCGACTGCAGCCCCCGAACGGCGATCGCTCACAGGTAGGCCGGTTCACCGCAGAAAGTCGACTGTGTTGCGTTCTCGAGCAAGCTAATCCTCCTTCGTTGGCCGAGATCGCACTCATGTCGAGGTGGGTGCCCAATCTTAGTCGTGCAACGCACGCTCACTAGCCGTTGATAAACTTCCAGAACAATAAGTACGCAGTTCATCCAAGCATTTCGTCCGCAGACGTCAATGCCAGGCTGCCCCGCCTTCCAACAAGCGCCAAACAAATCGGACCCCCTACGATCACGTCTCGGGGCTACTGTATCCAATCTACAAACGCTTGACTATTGGATCCCAACAAGGTACCGTGAATGATGCCACTAAGGGTTTAAGCAGCAGAGGCAACACATTGGACGCAGCAGAAATTCACCGCGATTCCATAATCATCGACGCGGTGGCGCCGCTTCTCGACCGGAAGAATTATGTAGACGCCTATATCTCCGGTAGCGCTACGTGTGTAGCTCCGACGATTGCAAGCGGCACTGACACGCCTGAATTCGCGTTAAAGGCTATTGGCCGATGGCTAAGATTTATTCGCTCGCGACAGGATCTCAGGCTGGTTCTTAAAGCTTCGGACATCGAGGAAGCAAAGCGCGACGGCCAGATGGGCATACTGTTCCATTTTCAGGGCACTGGCCCTTTCAAAACGGATCTTGACCTCACTGAAGCTTTCCAAGCCCTGGGCGTGCGAATGGTGCAACTGACGTACAACAGGAAAGATTACGTTGGGGATGGGTGCGAGGAAGAATTTGATGGAGGGCTTAGTAAATTTGGCAAGAATCTTATTCGGCGCTTAAACGAGAACAAGATAATCGTCGACTGCACTCACACCGGCTATAGAACAACTATGGATGCGCTTTCACTAACAACGCAACCGGCCGTTTTCTCTCACTCAAATTCAGCCTCAATTTTCCCGAGCAGGCGAAACATACAGGATGACCAGGCACGAGCTGCCGCAGCGACAGGCGGGTTGGTTGGCGTGACGGCCGTTCCGCAGTTTGTCGTGCCCGCCAATGGTGGGCCAGCGCGGCCATCACTTGACGATCTGATCGCCCATATTGACCACTTCGTCTCACTGGTAGGGACCGATCACGTAGCCTTGGGGCTGGACTACTGGTGGGGCACGCTTCCTTTCTCGGATATCAGCACCGTTATTCGTGAATGGGAGTATTATGTTGGAATTGGCGATTGGGATCCGGAGGCCTATCCGCGCCCGCCGCATTACAACCCGCCCGAAATCGACACGCCCGAAATGCTCCTAGGCCTGACTAAAGGGCTCCTTAGACGCGGGTACACGGAAGACCACGTCCGCAAGGTGCTCGGCCTGAACTGGCTTCGCGTGTTCCGAGAGGTCTGGGGTGAATGAACCTGGGCTGGATGAAAGCGGTGGATTCAACTCAAGCCCGTCTAGGGTAATTGAGCGTCGCGAGCGTCATTTTTCGCTACGAGCGCGATTGGGCCAGACAGGTCTACGGATCAAGAAAAAGCACCGTCCTCAGTCGGTCAAAAGTTGAAACCGTAGAGCAGAAGGGGAATGAAATGGTCGATAATTCTAGCGCATACAACAACCTCACCAGGCGGCGGTTTTTGCATTCGAGCGCAGCTTTGGGTGCAGGGGCGGCGCTTGCAACGTCTGTGCTGCCCACGTTTGCTGCTGCCCAGACGCCCACCAGAGGAGGTAAACTCGTGGTGGGCGTAAAAGGCGGCTCGACCGGCGATCCATTAGATCCGCTGCTTATTCCATCGCAGGCTGCTGCTTACGTAACTTATCAATATGCAAACTGGCTTGTCGAGCGCAGTGTCAACAATGAGTTGAAAGGGGATCTCGCCGAAAGCTGGGAGCCAAGCGAGGGTGGCAAGAAGTGGACGATCAAGCTCAAGCAAGGCGTCAAGTTCCACAACGGCAAAGACATGACCTCAGAAGATGTTGCTTACTCGCTTAACCGCCACCGCGGGACCGACTCAAAGTCACCTGCTCGGCCTTTGATGAAGCAGTGGGACGACGTCAAAGCGGATGGACCACATCAAATTGTAATTTCCCTGAAGGAGCCGGATGTTGGTCTGCCCTATCTGCTCACCTTTATCCATCTGGTTATCCAACCCAAGGATGAAGATCCGAATAAGGGTATTGGCACCGGACCCTTTGTGCTCGAGAAGGCTGAGCCAGGCAAGCGATACACATTTAAGAGGAACCCAGCTTACTTCAAGCCAGATACTGTCTGGTTCGATGAGTTGGAAGTCCTGATCATCAACGATGACACTGCACGTATTTCTGCCCTCCTTTCGGGAAGCGTGCACATCAGCACAGAAGTAACGCCGAATTTGGTGGCTCAGATAAAGAACGCTCGCAATTTTAATATCGTGAGTTCAGCAAATTCCAAGTTCTACTATCTCACGATGCTGATTGATCAGCCACCATTTGATAATCCTGACTTACGGTTGGCTCTAAAGTACGCTGTTGACCGTGAGATGATTCTGAAGGGTGTCTTGGCCGGATACGGCGAGATTGGCAATGATCATCCGGTCAATTCCGCTTATCCGCTGCATCCTACTGATATTCCGCAGCACAACTACGACGTCGACAAGGCCAAATACCACTATCAGAGGTCTGCAAATAGCGCACCGATTGTTCTCCATACAGCGGAAATATTTCCCGGCGCCGTCGACATGTCGGTAATGTTCCAACAGAGCGCCGCCAAAGCCGGCATTCCCATCGAACTGAAGAGAGAGCCGGTTGATGGTTGGTGGGATAACGTATACTTGAAAGCTCCCTTCCAAGTCTCCTATTGGGGCAGTCTAACAACCGAAGACCAGGCCTTATCGCTGCCATTTGCGAGCGACGCGCCTTGGAATGATTCGCATTGGCGCAAGTCCGAATTTGACGATCTGCTCACTCGAGCGAGGGGCGAACCAAACGAACAGTCGCGGAAATCTTTATATCGTGACGCATGTTTGCAGATACACGATAATGGCGGCCATATCACCGTCATGTTCCCTCAAGATATTCAAGCGATTTCAAGCAAGGTGAAGGGGTTTGTCGGCTACCCATTTGGCGAAAACGCTCAGAACACGCAGCACTGCTGGTTTGGATCTTAGGATTTAACAGAGCGAAAGCCACCCGGTGTCGGATTGGCGAGTCTTCGCCAGTTTGGAGCTAAAAGGCTGATCGCAAGCTCAATAGCTGTACCTTCCCCACACGCGGCCGCGTGGGCCGTCACTAGTGCGCAGTGGTCGGCCAAGAGGCAGAGAATACCCAACGCAGCGAGAGAATTATAAATGACTTTGAACAAACAAAGCACGCCTGTGATGGCGTCCCATCGGCTCGACCCCGCGCTTCTCGATCAGGCGCGTGTGGAGATGCAGCGCGATGGCGTCCCAGGAATTGCGCTCGGCATCTATCATAACGGCCACGCAGCGACCGCTGGTCTGGGCGTCACGAACTTGGTGCACCCGCAGCCTGTCGATGGCGAAACGCTCTTTCAAATAGCATCAATCACGAAGACCTTCACCGCCACAGCGATTTTGCAACTGGTTGACCAGGGGCGTCTCAATCTGGATGACCCGGTCCGCGTCCATCTCCCCCAGTTCACGGTTGCAGACCCAGATGTCTCTGCATCCGTCACCATACGTCACTGTTTGACCCACTGCTCAGGCTGGGAGGGAGACTTTTACGAAGATCCAGGGTGGGGGGACGACGCTCTTGCCGCAATGGTCGACCGAATGCGCAAACTAGTTCAGGTAACGCCCCTCGGAAAGATCTGGTCGTATAACAATGCAGGCTTCTACGTGCTCGGGCGAATACTTGAGGTGCTGCATGGACGGACTTTCGAGGTTCTGCTCAATGACACTCTGCTTTCGCCTCTCGGCCTCCACGGAACCTGCTTCTTCGCCCACGAGCTCATCCATCGCAACTTTGCCGTCGGACACGCGGAACTCCAGGGGCGGACAGTAATTGCGACGCCGTGGGTGATGCCCCGATGCGGCAACCCAATAGGCGGGCTCATCGCAAGTGCAGAGCACCTCATGCTCTATGCGCGGTTCCAATTGGAAGGCGCGTCAGTGCTCAGCGATGCCATGCGATTGGCCGCCTTCTCGCCAGCCGGTCCTTCAAGCGACGTCCCAGAGATTGGACTTGGCTGGTGGCTCGACGACAATTTCGGAGAGCGCGTTGTCAGCCATGGTGGAGGTGCCAACGGCCAGCCGTGCTTTTTCGCGATGGTTCCCTCGCGAAGGTTCGCCATCGCCGTACTGACGAATGGTGAAAATGGCTCCACCACAGCGCAGCAACTGCTTTCGTGGGCAATGCGCACCTACTTCGGCCTTGCCGTGCCCGTTTCGCGCAGCCAGCGGCACCCGATTAGCGACGATTGGGTGGGAAGTTACGAGACTTGCCTGGAAAGACATGCGTTACGGCGCGAAGGCGAAGGGCTCGTCTACGATCAAAGCACAATCAAGGAATGGCTAGAGGGTCTAGACCCACTCCCTGGTCCAGAGATTGGCACACCGGTCCAGGCAATTGGTCCGGATACGATGCACATCGCCCCCGGCGAGCGCACACAGTGCGTTGGAACCGTCTTGCGTGATGAAAGCGGCGAGGCCCGTTGGCTGCGCATCAAGGGTCGCGCTGCGCTGCGCAAGTAAACCAGAACGCGTTGCGCTGATCCTTGCGCGCTTCGCCGGGCTGTCGGCCATCTGGAAGGGCAGCTGACATTTCTGTCCATGCCGACACCAGTGGTTACGCGGTTGCTGGTGGACTGATGCCGCTTCTTGAACGGAGAGCAGGTCGTCTCATAGTCAACGGGTTTGGGACGGGGGTAGAGGTGAGCCACGCAATGGTTCACAGGGAACCATTTCCCGCCACATCGGACGTCCGAACTACTTCAGTCGGTAGTCTTGCGATCGCGCGCTTCCTACGACCAGCCAGCCATCAGAATTTCCCAGCAGACCTGCTCCCGGCAGCGGCCGCGGTGGTTTCGCTGTCTGTTGTCCTCAGGGCGAAGCGCGTAGCAGGTGAGTGAGCACCTGCCGATGCGAAAAGGCATAGCGGGCTCCGCGAAACGGTGGCGGCTATAAAAGCGCAATAGATGCGAATTTCGTCACGACCACCGCCTGTCCTGACGATTTTGCGAACGGCCCGCCGTCCTCGCGCGTCCCGCGGCTCAGACTGCTCGTCGGTAAGTCCACAGCTGTGCGGGCGGGATGTTGCGGACGACGAAATCATAGTGAGACACGACATAGCGGTCGGGCATTTTGATCACCGGCGACAAAGGTCCGTAGGTGATCTGAATCACCGGTCTGCCAGCGGGTATGCGGGCCAGCAGATCCTCGAGCAGGCCAACACGCTGTTCCATCGGAAAGCTCAACAGCGGCACCGCACTTATCACACAGTCAAACTGCTCCCCGCGCCGTTCGGCCAGCACTTCTCCAAGCGCAAACGCATCGCCCAATCGAAAATCCACGCCCGGAAAAGCTCGCGTCAGGCGCTGATAGAAATCCTTGGAATATTCGACCGAAACCAGCTGATGCGGCTTGATGCCTCTTTCCAGGATTGCCTTGGTGATGACGCCAGTTCCCGCGCCAAGTTCAAGAACCGGCAATCCGGATGCCGGATTGATGACGCTTGCCATACGACGCCCGGCATGAACGGACGTTGGCATCAGCGCGCCCACTCGCTTCTTGTCCTTCTGCCAGCCCTTGAAGAATTGCACTTCTTCTTCAAACTTTCTGGCGAGGCGCTCCTTCAATCGAAAGACCATATCCACTCCCTGCTACGGCTATTTGTCTGGGTCATGTTGACGACGCACGTTTGTCCAAGCCTTGCGGCTGCTCAATCATGCGGCATTGGCTGCCGCGAGCAGCTCGCCTTTGCGCCGCCCGGGCAGAACTCCGACGTTATCGATAAGCCGCGTTCCGCCGAGCCAGGCAGCGACGATCAGGCGGGCCGGTCGGTCCGCGGCGGATAGTGGCGACAAGTCATGGTCTGCTCGTAGCTCGAGATACTCGACTTCGTCGTAACCGGCAGCGAGGATCGCTTGCCTGGCCTCGGCAAGCACAAGCCCCGCCGGCGATCCCGCCGACAGCCGCTCGGCCGAAGCCGAGAGGACTTCGGCGAGCTTTGGCGCTGCCAGGCGCTGTGCGGTCGAGAGCCTGACATTGCGCGACGACATCGCCAGGCCGTCGGCTTCACGCACCGTTGGACAGGCTATTATCTCGATCGGAATGTCGAGATCGCGGACGAGCCGGCGAACGACGTGCAGTTGCTGGAAATCCTTCTCGCCGAAGAAAGCGAGATCGGCACGCGTCTGGAGAAAGAGCTTGGCGACGACGGTTGCCACGCCGTCGAAATGGCCGGGTCGAAACGAACCGCACAGGCCCTCGCTCACCCCGCCCACCGAGATCGTAGTGGCGAAACCTTCCGGATACATGTCCGCCGCGTTCGGCGCGTAGAGCAGATGGGCGCCGAGCGGCGCGAGCCTGGCGGCATCGTCATGCTCAGTGCGCGGGTAGGCCGCGAGATCGGCCACGCTGTTGAACTGTTTCGGGTTGACGAACAGCGTCACGATAACCCGGTCGGCCTTGGCAAGCGCGGCACGCACCAGGCTCAGATGGCCTTCATGCAAACCACCCATAGTCGGCACGACAGCGACCTTCAGGCCATTCTGACGCCATCCGGCCACAGCCATGCGCAATTCGGCGACGGTTCGTGCGATCGGAATGCTCATGCGCCTTCTCCACCATTGACCGTCCTTGTCGCATCGCCGAAGACATGCTCGTCCGCTGGAAAGCTGCGGTCGCGCACTTCCTGCGCGTAAGCCGCGATCGCCGCCTCGGCGATCTCACCGAGTTCGGCATAGCGCTTGACGAATTTGGGCCGGAAGTCGCCGAAGATGCCCAACATGTCGTCGACGACGAGAATCTGCCCGTCACAGGCCGCCGAGGCGCCGATACCGATCGTCGGGATCGCTACCTCTGCGGTGATCCGGCGGGCGAGCGCCTCCGGGACCTTCTCCAGCACCACCGCGAATGCCCCCGCTTCGCTCACGGCATGCGCGTCGGCCCCCACGCGCTCCGCATCACCGCCCCTGCCCTGGACGCGGTAGCCGCCGAAGGTATTGACCGCCTGCGGCGTCAAGCCGACATGGCCCATGACAGGGATGCCGCGTGCAACCAGGAAGCGGATCGTCTCCGCCATCGCCTCGCCACCTTCGAGCTTGACCGCCGCGCAGCCGGTTTCCACCATGACACGTGCAGCATTGCGGAAGGCCTGCTCGGGGCTTTCCTCGTAGGAGCCGAACGGCATGTCGACGATCATCAGCACCTGCTCGAGGCCGCGGCGCACGGCCTGACCGTGCATGACCATCATCTCAAGCGTCACGCCCAGCGTCGACGGCAAGCCGTGAAGCACCATGCCGACGCTGTCGCCAACGAGAACAATGTCACAATGCCGATCAACGAGCTTTGCAATCGGCGTGGTATAGGCTGTCAGGCAGACAAGCGGAGTGCCACCCTTCCGGGAACGAATATCGGGCGGTGTGATCGCCCTGGTGTTAGCAACCGCACTCAACGAGGCTCCTTCCCCAACGTTACCAACCATAGGGGCTGCGTTTGGCACATTTTTGTGCAGGTGCGAAGAGCTAAATTCGCAATTGCGAGTGTGTGACGCGCCGCCATTCATCGTCAGAATCAATCAAATCGGTTTAGCTGCCTCCGCAGCATATCACTCTGCCAACCCAGTTACGGGATCATGGCCATCGGCAAAGCCAACTAGGAAGGGAGAATATCGCGGAATTTCTGAGACATGCGCGAAAGGCGGCGTGTTCAGAGCCGTGCCGGTGCGCGGGGACTGGACCCTCCAGCGCGACCTTCAGAAGCTGACTCTTTGGACCGAGACATTCCGCACGCCGACATGGACGGACTATCTTCGTCTAAACCATCGACTAACGGTGACTGACCGGGAGGTAGGCGAGCGTCTTGCCGCTCTGCAGGTTTGTGGTTGTCCTTCTTATCTCGCGCTTTCGATCGAGCGGTCGACAAATCCTGCCCCCCGGCAGCCAAGTCCAGCCTGTGCCCTTTGTATCGCCCGTGAGGCGACCGGTAACTTTTGTGGGGGGTGGACACGGGTTGAGACCTGCGCAGTCCATCGCCGTTGCTTTGTTTGGAGGTCAACGCCCGCTTCCGGCTGACGAAGCTCGGTTTACCCCATTTGCATTGTTAGAATGCCGTTGTACCCGTGGAAGGCAGTGTGCAATCCGTGGTCGCGGACGCCACGGTATCCATGGTCTCAAGCGAGTAGCCCCAGGAGTTGGGAATGGTCAGCGCAACAGCTTTGGAACTTGCCAAGGTACTTTGGGAATACAACTACTGCTCAAATCCCCCTCAGGACGCGGACGTCCTTATTGTGATGGGAACGAATGATCTATCAGTTCCGCGCTATGCCGCAGAGATTGCAATTAGGCATGCGTACCGATGGATCGTCGTCAGTGGCGGTGTCCGTCACTCAGTAGCTTTGCATGGGGAAAGCTTTGGAGGGACAGAAGCGGACGTGTTCGCGCGGATCATGTCCGAACGCGGCACCCATTCCACTAGAATAATGCTCGAAAATGCGGCAAAAAACACAGGCGCAAACATACTTGAGAGTAAGCTACTGCTCGAACAGAATAATGCTGCTGTCCGAACAGGGCAGTTGGTTCACACACCCACCATGCAACGTCGCGCTTGCGACGGCTCAGAAGCAATGGCCATCGGTTTCATGGAGCATCAGTTGCAGCCCAACGACCTTCGAGGACTACACGAAAAGCCTCAATCTTGAAAAGTTCATCAAAGGGTTGGTGGGCGACACCTACCGTATCTGGCACTATCCTTCCATCGGCTATCAGGTCGAACAGCTAATGCCGGTAAGAGTGAGGAAGAGCCTCCGTCGCCTGATTGAAATGGGCATGACCAACCCCTTCCCTGGCGGCTTTTGTAAAGACGAACTTTAATCATTTTCCATTTTTTAGGAGAAGTGCCCATGGTTCCGGCAAAAAACGCATGGTACATCGCGGCAATCGCAACCTTATTCGGCTTGTCGAACCGCCTTGCAAACGTCACCAGGATACGCCCAGCCCCGAGATCTACAGCATGGGACGCGGCGGCTAAGGACGCCGGAGGTCATGGAGCGGAGAAAGCGTGAGTTCGCACCGCTTTGTTCAGCGGTGGCCCCCCGCCGTCGCAGCGCCTGTCGCCGACGTTCCACACTGCCATTTATGCGACTTTCTGAGAACAAAAAGAGATCATGTAATGCCAATGGCACGTCATGGTTCTGGCAAAGCTGCACCAGTGTGGTCTGCTGGCTTTGTTTCGACGATTTTGCGGTGACGACCGCGGAAATTCAGTGCGCGTTGATGCCAGCTGTTGCGCCGATAGGCATTGAAGCCTCTGAGCACGCCTTCATTACGTCCAGCAAACCCTTGCGGAACAAAGGATTAGGATCGCGCTGCCCCAAAGACGCCGCAGCAATCAAACCTGGCTGTGGGCAGAGAAGTATAATGTTCATTGAACATTTTAGTGACGATCGTTCTCAGAGACGACTGAGGGTTTATACATTTGGTCAAGTACCGGTTGAAGCCTCAATGAATGAATGCCATCAGTGGGCTTTTTGGGGAGCGACCTATGAGACGACTTGCGGCAAGCGTATTGATTTCCATAGCTGCGGCCAGCGGGGGCCAGGCCGCCTGTTACGATATCTCGAAAGGGCAGCCGTCGCGGCTGAGCGGCGATCTCCATCGACGAATACTTCCCGGGCCGCCGAACTATAAAGACGTGCAGACAGGAGACCAGCCCGAGCCGACTTACTTACTGGAGCTGGATGCCGACATTTGCCTTGAGGGCGAGGGCTTTGCTGATTCCGCATCCAGCTTCCGCGAGGTTCACGTCGTGCCGGTCGGCGGCATGGAGGGCGCCATGGCATCATTGATCGGACGCCGCGTGACTGTCGGCATCGTTGATCGATGGGCTCCAAAAAACGCAAATCGCCGAGCCCCGCTGATGGCCATTGTAGGGAGCATCGCGCCTGAAGAGGACATCACTGAACAGCCCGGCACCGCAGCGACCGTTGTGCGGGCGTTTTACCTGGCCCTCGGCACTGGGGACGGCAAGGAGGCGGCGCGGTTTGTAGTCCCTGAAAAGAGCGCCAGGGGTCCTCTCTCCGCCGCGGCCCTGAGTGGTTTCTACGGAGGGATGCAGGCGCCCCTTAAGCTTCTCGGCATCGAAGCGAAGGCAGATGACTTGTTCTTCGTCAGCTATGCGTTCAGGAAGGGTGCCACAGCATGTTCTGGCCGCGCGGAAGTGACGACCGTGAACGAGGGCGGCAAGGACTACATCAAAGGCATTAAGGCGCTCGACGGCTGCTGATACGATCGCACGGCTAGAACTGGGCAATTGAGAGGCTTACGCGCAGACATCAACGCCTAGCTGCTGCGCCCGATAGAGTAGCCGGGAAATTCACTCGTGGCCAAGCCATATGTCGATGCGGTATCGGTCGGAACCTTGCATGGGCAATAGACCGTCCGCCCGTGTTCCCACTCCGGCAGGACGAAGGAGCGGACGCATCTCCTCTAGCGCCGCTCCGATTCTCCACTCCTCGGCGCCCGGCGAGGCATACCCGACGGCCTTGGGTACGAGCGCACATTGCGGTGTGGTACTCCTGTCAAACTGTTCAATCCTGCCCGGAATGAGCCGCAATGACTCAAAAACAAATCCGTTGATAGAACTGCGAAGTGAATCCGCTTCCACCGGGGCTCCGCTGCAGACATTGATATACACCCAGCCTATCGGCCTGGGGTCGCCGGGAATCGATCGATAACTCACCTTGCGGCCACTGATGTTCGGCGGCGCCGCGCGTGAAACTTTTGGCTGGGCGGCGGAAGGCGTTGCGGGCGGGTTTGAGGGAGGACGATACCCAATGATCAGATTCCGCGTAGCTGCTGTCGACGCCCGGCTTTCGCCGGCGGAGCTGACCCCTGCCAAAAGCCGACAACTGTTGTCGGCGGACGAGTGATCAAAACCTACGCAGCCCGAACGCGAGGTGCAAAGGGATCGACATGCCTGCAGGGGTGCGATGACCTGCGCGCTGACAACCCCGTTCAGTGAGGTCCCGGGATAGTCGAAGAACACTGCCGTGGTCTGCGCGCCGATTGGTTGGATGCCAACCAGAACGACGAGAGCTGCCAGAGACGAGCCAGCGGCTCTAAGTAGGAGCTCTCGGTATCCGCAGAAAAAAAGATGCGCAAACATGTTTCCCGTGTCACTATTATTCTGTTTCAAGCGGGTCTTGACCGACAAGTCAGCGCGGTTGGCTGACTTTGACGTCATGACTGGCGAGGAGGAAGGCGAGTTAGACGGCTAGCCAGAAACCTCATGACAGATCGCGATCTTTCCCGTTGCCCCATTTTCTTTTGACGTTGGCAATGCCCCTGTTGCGCTCGGCAAATTCGGCCCGGCGCGACCGTAATCCTCCAGTTTTTGCATTTCCACCCCAAATGGGGGATGTGCAATGCCAGAATGCAATTCAACTAGAATTGGCGCTAAGATGGGAAATAGGCTGCGGTCCGCTACAGGTTAAGCATCTGAGTCGAATCTACTTGAGCGCTCGTTGACACTGCGTTTCTTTCCGTCGAAGTATGCCGGAGGGGACGCCGCATAGTTAACGATTTCTTGCGGCAAGGGGAAGGTGCTTAAATGGCTCGAGGGGGCAACGTCCACTTCGTTCGCTCAACGTCGGCGCTTTCCGGCGACGTGTTGGCCGTCGCCGGAAAGCCGATGTGGCGGGACTGCGAAACGACGTTCGCCCGGATAGACGAACTGTGCGGTGACAATGCGTCCCGGCTGTTCGCCGAACCGAACGCCAAGGAGCAGGAGGGCGGGCGCCTGGCAGTGGCGTGGTTCAGCAGCTTTGACGACGAGCCGAAGCAGCTGAGCGAACTCGACCGAGGAAAGCGCGCCAGGGTCGAATCGATTTTGGTGGCGCGGATCGACGCGCTGCGTCCGGCGCTGGCAGACCGGGAAATCGGCGAAACGGTTGGCGCGATGCTCAACGTCGCGGACGAAGCCTCGATCGTCGCCGTCGGCGAGAACGCCGTGCTCACGAATTGGGGGGTGCTGCCAGAGGAAGCCCGCTCCTCCCGCGCCGCATTCGTGCGGCACTGCGAGAAGACAATTGGCCCCTACCTTCCAAGCGGCATCTCTCCCTGGGTGCCGGGGCAGTCCTGGGCCGCCGTCGGAGGTTTCGCCACCGCCGGACTGTCTCCCCCGCGGCGCGTGATTGTTCCCGAACCCACCGCAGCGTCCGCCCAAGAGGCTCACCCAGCGGCCTCGGCAAGACATAGGCAGGCTTGGCTTTGGCCCATAGCTGCCCTTTCTCTAGTTTTCGCCGCCAGCCTGATCTACGCGGCTTGGCCTGGCAACCTCGTTTATCCGATGGCGCTTCCGCCGCGGACGGCAGCTCCCGTGAACAGCGATGAGGTCAACCGCATCATTGAAGAGCGGATCGCTAAAATGAATGCCGAGCTCACGAAGACTGGATGCGAGACAGATTCTTCTATTCTTGGTCCACTCCTCGACGACGGAAGCGGTGGACCCGCCGCCCCGGCGCCAGCCGGAGGCCCGGCCCAATGAGCCAGTTCGTTGCCACCACGACCCTCAGCCTGATGCGATCCCTCGGATCGACCGCGGAGCGCTCGGTCCATAGGCTTCAAGCCGTGCTCGGGCGGGAATTCCCCGGAGGCATTGGGCTTGAGCTGGCCGAACCAGTGCCACGCAAGGACGGCTCGGGGATCGACTGGTATACCGAACGGGACGAGACGCTTGTCCGCCTGACAGACCTCCCGCCCGAAACGGCGTCCGTCTACAAGGCGCGGCTGGACCAATCCGTCCGATCAGTTCTCCGTGCGGCCGCCGCGCACGAGGCTCGCACCGACCCGGCGGCCCGGTCGACGGCTACCGCGCTGCGCAACGCGGTGACATTCCCCGACGACGAGAACGTGTGGGTCTCCGGCGATTCCGACGGGGGCGACGGAGTGCTCGTCCTCACTGCATGGGGTTATGAAAAACATGACGCGGAGACCAGCGGCCGGGGGCAGATTGCTGCGGTCGCCCGGGACCGGCCGCCGACGCCCGTTCCGGATGCAGTGGTGGAGCGGCCCGTGCTGCCCGCCGGTCCTTCCCGGTGGCGGCCGATCGCCCGCTGGCTGCTTTGGCTTGTTCCCATAGCGCTCGCGGGGGCGACCGCGTGGCTGCTGCTGCCCGCCTGCGGCTTGGTCCTTCCTTTCGGCGTAACGGCATTCGGAAAGGGCGGGGGCGCGTATTGCGCACTTGTCGCGCCGGCGCCAGCCGTCGATCAAGCCAGCCTGCGAACGCAGGAGCTAATTTCTGAGGCCACTGTGATCGAGGGGCGGCTGCGCCAGCATATGAACTCGTGCCAGCAGGCCTCGCTAGATCAGGCGGCGATAGCCAAGAAGCGCGTCGACCGCGAGCAGGGACTGCACGGCAAGATGGAGGTAGCTCTCACTTGGAACAACCGCACGGATTTGGATCTTGCCGTGAAATGCCCCAGCGGGGAAATAGTGAAACGGCGACAACCCGCATGCGGCGGCACTCATGATATCGATATGAATGTCCCTGACCGAATGAGCAATGAGCCTATCGAACACATAAGGTGGGCGGACGATCCCCCGCCGGGCCACTACGAGGTTTTCGTAAACCTCTTCGACCGCCGGGATGACCCGTCGGTGCAAACCGACTTCACCGTCCTCCTGAAGAGGGGTGATTCCACTACCCCCCAGTCCGGTTCCCTGAGCGTAGTGAAAGCCAACGATGCTACGCAACTGAAGGTCATGGAGTTCGATATCCCATGACTACGGCAAGCCGAAACAAGCCTGACAGGACGACTCAATGCTGACCAACCTCGCCGATTTCAGCGATGGCTTCACGCTGGTGCCTGACAGTGGCATCCAGTTCGTCGAGTTCGGGTTCGACTTCGACGCTTCTCCGCGCCTGTCGAGGTCGTTCATCGAGCGGCTGTCGCCGGGCGAAACGGGTTCGGATGGAAAGACGCTGATCCGCCTGCTTCCGAACTGGAACGATGACGATCCTGACTCGGACCAGCCGCCCTACCCCCCGAAAGGCGACGACGTGGTGTACGACATCGCGAAATCGAGGGCGCTCGAGACCTTCCTCGACCGCTGGGTTCCGGTGCCGTTCTTCAAGATCGAACCCGGCAAAGACTCGCTGGGCAACGAAATATACGCGCAGGGCCCGACCGACTGGGTCCGGGTGAGGGTTACGGAGACGCGGAATGCCCACGGCGACCGCAAGGGAACGCACAGGGCGATCTTCGCGTTCGACAGCTCGCTCGCGCCCCGGAAGACGAACCGTCCCTACCTCGCTCCCTGTCCTGAGGACGCGATGCGGACCGAATCGTTCCGGTTCGTCAGCCAGCTCCCCGACGTCATCTCGTTCCTGTCGCACAAGGTCGACGTTCCCGGACAAGGGCCAGTGGACGCGCAGAAGTGGCTGGACGACTGGCTGAGGGACATCCTCTATTCCTTCAAGAAACTCCAGAGGAAGGGCAAGGAGCTGAGGCCCGAGGACTTTCCTTTCCAGTTCGAGCACCTCGCCCGGTACATAACTTTCGTTCAGTTTCTCGCCAGCGTGATTAAGCCCGTTCGCGTCACCCTCATCGATACGGTTAGCGACAACAGGAACGTCCATCCGGTCGATGTCGACCTGGTGCTCGACATCGGTAACTCGCGGTCGTGCGGCCTTCTGATCCAGTCGTTTCCCGACGACGTGAACGTCGATCTCAACAACTCCGTCGTCCTGGAGCTGCGCGACCTCTCCAAGCCTGAACTCGTCTATCGCGATCCCTTCGAAAGCCAGTGCGAGCTGGTGGCAGGGGAATTCGGCGCGGAAGACATAGCGAGGCGGTCGGGCCGCCCCCGGGCGTTCTTCTGGCCAAGCCTGCTCCGCATCGGTCCCGAAGCCTCGCGCCTGCGCGGAGAGTCCGAAGGCACCGAGGCCGCCACGGGGCTTTCTTCGCCGAAGCGGTACCTATGGAGTTCCGATCCGGTTCTCCAGGAGTGGAAGTTCCGTTCGGCTTCGGCGGGGCATGCGGGAACCGAGCCGCTGATCGAGCGCTCCATGTACCGCTTCATAAACGACCGCGGCGACGTCCTCGAGCAACTCGAGAGCGACAGGCGCCAGTTCAAGCTGAAAGTCAAAGAGAGCGAACTGCAGACGGCGAGCCGCTTCTGTTTCTCGAGGTCGTCCTTCTTCACCTTCATGCTCGTCGAAATCATCGCGCAGGCGATGTCGATGATGAACAACCCCGGCACCCGCCGGGAAAGGAGGTTGAAAGACTCTCCGCGCCGCCTGCGGAGGATCATCCTGACGATCCCGTCGGCGACCCCGATCCAGGAACAGCGCATTCTCCGGTCGCGCGCCGAAGCCGCGGTGAAGCTCCTCTGGTCCCTGTCGGGATGGGGCGACAGCGACAGTGGCATAAACAGCCAGCGCCCCGAAATCCACTGTTCATGGGACGAGGCGAGTTCGGTTCATCTCGTCTATCTCTACGGCGAGGCCGTGCACAAGCTGGGCGGGTCGATCAGGACGCTGTTCGACATGCTCGGCAAGGACAGGGAGAGGCCGAAAACGCTCCCGCCCTCCAAGGGCAAGGAGAAGCTGGAGCGGTCCCTGCGCGTCGCCAGCGTCGACGTGGGCGGCGGCACCACCGACCTTATGGTTACGACCTACTTCCAAACGGACAATGTCGCCCTGTTCCCCGACCAGAATTTCCGGGAGGGGTTCCGCATCGCGGGCGACGACCTTCTCAAGGTGGTCATCGAGCGGCTTGTCATACCGAGGCTGGAGGAAGGGCTCGCCCAAGCGGGCCTTCCGAACGCGCGGAACTATCTCAAGGACCGCTTCGCCGGCGACAACCCGAACATGTCGGAGCAGGAAAAGCACCTGCGCCGCCAGTTCGTGCTGCAGGTCCTGCAGCCGATCGCCATCGCGGTCCTGTCCGAATGCGAAGCCATGCCGGCGACGAGCCGTAAGACGGAAATCCGAAAGGCTGGCAGCTTCTTCGAAACCACGGGAAGGACGACGGCCGGAGGCGACATTCCGGTGGACGCGCGCATCCTCGGATATCTCAAGGACAGCATAGGCGCGCTCGGGGCCGGAGAGTTCACGATCGCCGACTGCGACGTAGCGGTCGACCCGCTTGCCGTCGAAGAGTGCGTTCTGTCGATTTTCGACACCGTCTTCGACAACATCGCGGAAGCGATCAACCATCTGGACGCGGACGTGGTGCTCCTGACCGGGCGGCCGATGCGGCTGCCGCAGATGATAAGCCTGTTCATGAACAAGATGTCTGTCCTGCCTGACCGCGTCATTCCGATCAAGGACTACCGGGTCGGCACGTGGTATCCGTTCCGGGGCGTCAGCAACACGCACATCGACGACCCGAAGACGACCGCGGTCGTGGGAGCCATGCTGTGCGCGCTCGCGGAGCGGCAGATCACCAACTTCACCCTCTACTCCCAGTATCTCCGGATGAAGTCGACGGCCCGGTACATCGGGCGGCTTCAGGGCAGCTCAGCGCTTCCGGACGAGACCCTGCTTTTCTCTGACATCGACCTCGACGCCGCCACGGCGGAAGCCGAGGCCGAGTTCGACTACCACAGCCCGCTGCGCATTGGCTTCAGGCAGCTTCCGCTGGAGCGCTGGGTGGCGACGCCGCTCTACAAGCTGACGACCGCTCAGACGCGGTCGGCGCGGAGCGTGCGAAAGCCGGTCCGCGTCACGATCGCGCGCAACGTGCAGGCGCCGGAAGACGACGAGGCGAACGAGATCGCGCTTCTTACGAGCGAGGCGACCCGCGAGGAATTCGTGATCCAGGACGCGGAGGACGCCGACGGCTCTCCGGTCAAGCGCATCATGGAGCTGAAGCTGGACACGCTCGCGGTCGAGGCGGGCGACGGTTACTGGCTCGACACCGGAATTATCTCCATCCAGTGAAAGCTGAAGCATGCGTAAAGAATTGAAGAAGACCTGCGACACGGCGCTGAAATCGGCGCAGGACGGTCTTGCCTGGATAGGAGCCGCCGCGAACGCGGAGCGGGTCGGCAGCACGCGCCTGATCGCCGAGCAACAGCTCAGGAAGTCCATAGTCGCCACCCGGAAGGCGATGCTGGCCATCGACCGCCCCATGTGCGTCGGGGTGTTCGGACCCAGCCAGGCTGGCAAGTCCTATTTGGTGTCGGTCCTGGCCCGCAACGGAAGCGCGCCCTTGATGGCCCGTTTCGGCGATCTCGGGCGTGAGGTCGACTTCATCCGGGAGATCAACCCCGGCGGCGACCGGGAGTCGACCGGGCTCGTCACCCGCTTTTCGGTCCGGGAAGAGCCAAGTCCTGCGGGCGCGCCCGTCGTGCTGAGGATGCTGAGCGAAACGGACGTGGCCAAGGTGCTGGGCAACAGCTTCTTTCTTGACGGGGACGCGAAGAAACGCGCGCCGCTGACTTCCGACGCCGTCCTGTCCGCTCTTGAACAAGCAAAAAGCCGGGCGAGGCCGCAGGCAGCTTCGGATGGCCTGACAGAGGAGGACGTGTGGGACCTTCAGGAGTATTTCGAGAAGCAGTTCGCAGGCCTGGCCAACATCGAAACGCTGGGGGCCTACTGGGAGGAAGCGGCCTTCCTTGCCTCCCGGCTCTCCATTGCCGACCGCGCCGACCTCTTTTCCGTGCTATGGGGCGGACTGCCGGAATTCACCGATCTCTACGTTGAACTCGTCACCGCCCTCGAAAGCCTCGGGTTCGCCAAGGACGCCTACTGTCCCGTGGAGGCGTTGGTTCCCCGGGAAAGCAGCATCATAGACGTAGAGACGCTGCGGGGGCTCGGAAAACCCGGCCAGGACGAGCTGCTGATAAGGCCAATGAAGGGATCGGCGGTTTCATTGCCGAGACCTGTGATCACCGCATTGGTGGCTGAACTGCGGATAGCGATATCGGAACAGCCATGGCCCTTCTTCGAGCATACTGACCTCTTGGATTTCCCGGGAGCCCGCAGCAGGCAGAAAGTCGACCTTCAGGCCTTCATCGAGGGCAACCCCGACGCGCTCAAGGAGCTCTTCGTCCGGGGCAAGGTCGCCTACCTATTCGACCGCTACGTGGCGGAGCAGGAACTTTCGAGCATGCTGCTCTGCATCAAGCCGTCGAACCAGGACGTGGCGACCCTTCCCGACATGATCGACGACTGGATCCGGACCTCGCACGGGGAGAGCCCGCTCGACCGCGCCCGGACCGAGACCGCGCTGTTCCTGGTGCTGACGATGTTCGACATGCACTTCAGCGAAAAGGCGGGCGAGGAGGGGCAGAGCCTGGCGGATCGTTTCAGCGCGCGCCTGGGCGCCTCGCTGACGCGCTTTTTCGGCAAGGCCCACAAGTGGCCGTTCGAATGGATGCCAGACAAGCCTTTCAACAACTCCTACTGGCTGCGCAACCCGAACTTCAAGGCAGAGTCCCTGATCAAGTACAAGGGCGGCACCGAGATCGAGATCCTGCCCGACAAGGTCGCGAAGGTCGCCGCCATGCGGGAGGCGTATCTTGAAGTCAGTGAAGTTCAGCAGCATTTCCGGGAGCCGGCCAAGGCCTTCGACGAGGCCCTTAGGCTGAACGATGGCGGCGTCAGCTATCTGGCGGAAAACCTCGCGGCCATCTGCCGCCCCGAGATCAAATACGGACAGATACGGGGCCGCGTCGGCAACATTGCCCACGATATCCGCCGCGTGCTCGCTCCGTATTTCATCGAGAGCGACATCAACAAGCGCATTGCCGAGCGCCGTGAGGTTTCCGACCAGATTCTCGCAAACCTCACCGAGATCTGGGAACGGGACCACTTCGGAACCGCCATGAAGATGCTGCAGATATCGCAGAACGGAATCTCCGAACACCTTCACATCGAATACGGCAACCGCCTCAAGCGCCAGAACGCGCCGGAGGAAGGTTCCGAAGGGCGAGCCGAAGCCGCGGCGAAAAAGCGCCCGACCCCGCCGCGCCCGGGAGCCCCTCCCTTGCCCGGCAAGAAGAAGGTGGCCGCAGCCGCGGTTTTCTCCGGGGGATCGGTTTCGCAGAAAGCCTTGCCTCGCGAGACCTATCTCGCCCGCTCGGCCATCAGGCATTGGACGGACAGCCTCTTCGTCCTCGCGAGAAACGACAATGCGCTGCAGGCCATTGGCCTCGGCCAGGAGTCCGCAAGCGAACTGGTAGCCGAACTGACTGCCGCGGCCCGGCGGTCGGGCCTCGAAGCACGCATAGCCGCGGATCTCGCCAAGCTATCGGGGAGTTCGGTCGAGAGGTCCGATGTCCTGCTCGAAAAGGCTGGCTTTCTCGCAACGAGCCACATCAACCGTTTCGTCAGCACGCTAGGCTTCGACGCGATGCCCGAGAATAAGCGGCCACTTGCTCCAGACGGCACTGAGAACGGCGAAGTCAGGGTGTTCGCGCGCCGTCCGAGCGTTTCCGACTGCGACGGCCTTGGCGTGGAGCGGCGGAACTTCTCCTACCTCGCGCTCTCGGAATGGATGTACGCCTTCCACCAGGCGGTCACCGACAACGTCCTCTCGGGCGAAGGGATCACCATCAACGTCGAGGAGAACGAGCGCCTGAGAGCCATCCTGGACGCGCTTGATGACTCGGCGCCGCTGCTTGCCACGCCCGCTGGGACGGTTCGATGAACAAGGTTGCCGTCAAAGTCAGCGAGGACGAGACACGCCTGTTCGGGCATGCCCTGATCACGTTCCCGCAGGAATTGGGCAGCTCCCAAAGGGTGCGGCTGTCGATCATGCGCAAGTCCAAGGACGCTCCCTATCTTGGCGGCGCCGGTTGGCAGGCGCGTCCGGCAACCGTAGATGCGGCGGTCGTCAGCCGCGGCGCTAATTCGGCCACGGTAGTTGTCGGACCCGAGGTCTGCGACCAGATTCCGGTCGACCTGCAGGTGAAGATCGAAGTCGAAGGCCATGACATAGAGGGGAGCGCTTTCTGGCCGCCGATCCCGCCCAGCCCGGGGGCTTGGTCACAGGAACTGACCCCTTTCAAGACAGCGTCCCCCCAAGCCATAGAGCGGGAGATGGAAGAGGCTGTCGAACAGGCCGTGGAGCTCCCTCGGGCGGCGGAGCCGCCGAAACCCCAGCCTGTGACCCCGCCGCCGAAGTCGAAGTGGCGGTTCCTGTACCTCCTGATCCCGCTGGCGCTGCTCGTGGCGGGCGGAGGGTACTACATCGCCGACAGCAGGGGCTGGTTCAACAAGCCCGAGCCTTTGCTCGCGCGTTTCGAGAGGCTGAAGCTGACGGACACCAACGGCGCTGAACTGTTCGCCCTGAGCGGCGAGGCATACCGGGAAGGCGACGGCGGAATTGGCTTGCAGGCGATTAATCTTGCGATGGAGCGGGGCAACAAGGACGCGAAACTCGAAATCGCGCGCTGGTACGATCCAGGTTCCTTTGACCCCGCCAAAGCCGATCGAGCCGACGCCAACAGGGCGGCCAGGGCCTATTTCGAGCTGTCGATAGAAGGCCAGACAGCGGCCAAGGAACTGCTCCGTTCCCTCTGCGCGAAGAGCGCGAGTTCGCCCCAGGATCCTGCGTTCAGCGGGTTCCTGAGGGACACTTACTGCGAGGGGACGCTGGAATAATGATCGAAAATAACAATGTCCGGCAAATGCGCCGCCTATGGAACCGTCAGAGGGACAAAAGCATGCTGAAGAGCAGCTTAGACAAGTATTTTCTCCCCTTCAGGGGGTACATGGCCGCTGTGGCTGCCACAATGCTGCTAGGCCTGACCCTGTCGGCGGTAGCACAGGAAAGCTCAACGGCCAACGAGCTTTTCAACTACCCGGACACCGTGCTGAACGGGATCGTCAGCGCCCAGTTTTCCAAGCCGATGGAAGAATGCCGGAAACTCTGCGAGGCGCGTTCCGGATGTCAGGGGTTTGACCACTCTCAAAAGGACGAGTGCCGCCTGTTCGCAAGCGTAGGAGCCGGACGCGTGAACGTGGGTTCGACCGCGGAAACGCGAAGCCTGCTTTCGAACTACACCGATCCAACAAATCCTCCGCTAGCCGCCAGGCTGGCGAAGCTCAAGGAGACGGACACGGACGGCCATGAGCTCTTCGCCCTGAGCAAGGAGGCTTTCAAGCGCGGAGACCGGAGCGTCGGGCTGCAGGCGATCAATCTCGCAATGCAGAGAGGCAATCAGGACGCGAAACTCGAAATGGCGAAATGGTACGATCCAAGGACTTTCGCCCCGGACCGCGTCGACGCGATCGACTCCAATAAGGCGGCGCGTTCGTATTTCGAGCTCGCGCTGGAGGGCAATGCGCAAGCCAACAACCTGCTGAGTTCGCTTTGCCTCGACGCCAGCGACACGGGTTCGAGCCACGCCAACGCATACGAGAATTTCCTTCGCACCACCTACTGCGAAGGATCGATCAGTCCTTGACCCGGCCGCGCTTTCGTATCGGTTTCACGGGCTGGGCAAGGGGGGAAGCGGGAATGCGGCAGGGGGGTCGTCGGTTGCGCATGGCCGCGGCGGGGATAGCGTCGTCCTTGCTTCTGCTGTCAATTTCGCTTGCGATGCCCGGAATCGCCCCAATGGCGTCAGCACAGGAGTCTGGCGGCGAATTCCTCGACTATCCAGGGACGGCGCTGAGGGGAAGCGCCAGCGCCGAGTTTCGGCGGCCTTTGGACGACTGCCGCCAAATCTGCCAGGAACGTTCCGGCTGCGCCGGCTTCGACCATTCCTCCGTGACCAATCTCTGCCGCTTGTTTCCAGCAGTCGCGTCAGCGCAGTCCGATCCGCTCTCGACGGGTGGCGCGCGCCAGAAGATTCCAGGCTACCGCGATCCCGCCAACGCCGAGTCCTGGTACTACGCGTCGTTCAGCGGCGTTGACCTCTGGGGCGGGGATCTCGTGACGAAAGGCCTGGATGCGCCCAATGCCGAAAGCTGTTCGGCCCTGTGCGACAGCCGAACCTCCTGCCGAGCGTTCACCTACAACCAGGAAGTGAACCGATGCTTCCTGAAATCCGGCTTCGATTTCGTGCAGTCCTACCCGTTGGGACGGTCCGGCCTCTATTTCAAGGCAAAGCCATCGGCCCCTCCTCCGACCTTGAATGCCGATTGGGAGCTTTTCACCACGAGCGGCCTCATTGGAAACAGCATGGAGTCAGCTGCCATCTCGTACCAGGAATGCATGCAGCAATGTAGTTCGGACGGCGGCTGCGGCGGATTCACCTGGGTGACCGCGCGTCCCAACCGATGTTTCCTGGTCAACGGGACAAACCTCTACCCGGTGCGGAAAAAAGGCATGACGTCGGCGCGAAAAAACAGCCGGACGGTCACTCCCGACTTCGTGCGTGCTGTCGCTCCGAGGGACTGAAACATGCCGCTGCGGATCACGTCTTGCATCGCCTTCGCCTGCGCCCTCTTTGGCCTTTGCGCCCCGCTGAAGGCTGACCCGGTCCCGTCCCATATGCCGAACGCGCAGCGCAGCGTCGTCGACCACGCCACTCTGCGCCAGATGATAGGGCAGATGGTGCTTGTTGGCTTCCTCGGCAGCGAACCGGACGCCGACGGCTACGCGAAGGTCGTCACGCAAGCGAAAGAAGGAAAGATAACAGGCGTCATGTATCTCGGGCGCAATATCGACAGCCTGAACCAGGTGCGGCAACTGAACGAAGGCCTGCAGCGGTTCGCGGCAACCCCGCTGCTGATCGCGGTCGACCAGGAGGGTGGCCGCATCCAGAGGCTCACGGGCGCCATCGGGTTCAAGGAGACTCCAAGCGAGTCGACTGTGGCCAAGTCAATGAGTCCCGCCAAGGCCGCCGCGGTGTACCAGAACCTCGCTTCCGCTCTTTCCGACCTGGGGTTCAACCTCAACCTGGCTCCGGTCGTCGACCTCAACGTCAACCCGGCGAACCCCATCATTGGCAAGCTTGGCAGGAGCTTTTCCGCCGATCCTCAGACGGTCGAGACATACGCGAAGGTTTTCATCGAAGCGCATCGGTCGAAGGGAGTGCTGACGGCCTTGAAACACTTCCCGGGACACGGTTCCAGCACCAAGGACAGCCACAAAGGCATGGCCGACGTTTCCAAGACATGGAGCGACAAGGAACTTCTCCCCTACAGGAACCTGATCGCGTCGGGAGATGTCGACATGGTCATGTCCGCCCATGTGATAAATGACAAGCTGTCCTTTTCGGACCAAATCCCATCCTCGCTTTCCCGCGCGACGTTGACCGGGCTGCTGCGGGACAACATGCACTTCAAGGGCGTGGTCATCAGCGACGACATGCAGATGCAGGCCATTACCGACAACATAAGCTTCGAGGACTCGGTGCTGCGCGCCGTTCGGGCAGGGAACGACATCCTGATATTCGCCAACGACAAACATCCAGACCCCCTGGTCCCGGAAAAGGTCGCCGCCCTCCTGTCTGAAGAAGCTCGCAAAGACCCGGAAATGCTCGAGCGGATACAGAAATCCTATGAGAACGTCATGCGCCTGAAAAAGAAGCTGGCCCCGGCCATGTCCCAGGAAACGACCATTGTACGGGAACGGTAGCGCTCGCGCGCCCAGGCAAGGAGGCAGCATGCTGGCGTATCGTCTTCGTCACTGTACAGCGGGACTTCTTTTGGGAATGGCAGGCGCGGTTGCAGCTCTCCTGCCGCCGACCGGGACTCGGCCAGCGAACGCACAGTCGGCAGAAGAGTTCTTCGATTACCCGCAGACCCTCCTGAACGGAGCCGTCAGCGCTACGGTCAGCGTGCCGGCCGGGTCGTGCATGAAACTGTGCGTAGCCCGCACTGGATGCGTCGGCTTCGACCACTCGTCGTCCGACGGACTTTGCAGGCTGTTCTCGAGCGTGGACGGTGCGGAGGAAAGCCAGCCACGCGTCGCCGGCACCCGGAGTCTCGTCACAAGTTACCGTCCGCCAGCCAATCCGCCGGTGCAGGCTCCATCGCCCAAGCCAGCGGAGGCGGAGGCGCCTAAGCCTCGGGATGCGCCCTCTCCGAAGTCGGCCGAGGCCCCGAAAAGCGCGCGAAAGAACGGCGTTCGCAAATCTGCGCCGCCTTCCGTCGCGCCCAAGCCCAAGCCGCCTGCCGCCGCGCCGCCTTCGCCGCAGCTTAGAAAGCCTGCCGCGAAGCAAGGCGGCCGATTCAAGATGTGCACGACTGTAAGAGGCGTTTTCCAAGTGCCGGCGAACGAAGTCTGCTCGCCTGGCATGTGAATTCGAGCGGGCGCGCCATCAGGAGGACCACGAAGTGAGGTTGCGACAATTCGAATGGCTTGTCAGGCTCATCGCCGTTCGTCCGCTCCGCAACGACCGTCCCCGCGACAGGGCCGCCGGACTGCTCTTGAGAGTGGCAGCCGCAATTGCGGCTGCAGTCGTTCCGTCGGGCGGATTACGGCCTGCGAACGCCCAATCGTCCGAGGAGCTGTTCCGTTACCCGCAGACCCTCCTGCGCGGGACCGTCAGCGCCACGGTCAGCGTGCCGCTGGAGGCCTGCAAGGTATTCTGCTCGGCGCGGTCAGGCTGCCTCGGCTTCGATTACTCGTCGTCGGACCAAATCTGCAGGCTGTTCGCTAGCGTCGGCGGCGCGAGCCAAAACCAGCAATATATCGCCGGAACCCGAAATCTGGTCACGGGTTACCTTCCGCCGGCCAATCCGCCTGTCCCGGCTCAAACGAAAGCACCGCCGGAAGCCAAGAAGCAGGAATCCACATCGCAGAAAGCGCGGGAGCCTGCGCCGATCGTCCGCGCGAAGCCGAAACGGGAAAAGAAACGCGAGACGGCAAGACCGCGGCCGCCAGCAAAGCCAACGCCAGTACCAGCGCCGGCGGCGCCAGCCCCGGCGGCACGTCAGTCCAAGTTCCGCATCTGCAACAATCATTTCGGGACCTTCTCGGTGCCCGCATCCCGGAGATGTCCGGTGAGCGGCCCCGGGAGCTTTTGAGGTCCTGTTCGGGAAAGCGGCGGAGAAAGGCAACCAATGTCACAGATGAACAACCGGCGGATGCGCCAGGTATCCGAGCCACCAGCCGACATGCATTTTCCTGGTCCGCGTACGTTCGAGACCCGCATTCTCCGCCAATGCTTTTATGACAGGATCGCAGGCCTTCTCTTAGCAGTGATTGGCGCAATCGCGGCTGCTGTCATCCTGCCGTCCGGAGTTAGACCCGCCAGCGCGCAATCGACCGAGGAACTCTTCCGCTACCCGCAGACATTCCTGAACGGGGTCGTAAGCGCGACAGTCAGCGTGCCGCTGGACTCCTGCAGCAACCTTTGTGCAGCGCGCTCGGGATGCGCCGGCTTTGACCATTCGTCGGATGGCGGCGTCTGCAGGCTGTTCGCGAGCGTAGCGGGCGCTGGGCAAAGCCAAGGACATACGGCCGCCACCCGCAGCCTTGTCACTGGCTACCGCCAGCCAATGAATCCGCCTGCCCCTCCGCAGGCTTCCGAACCGTCGCCGCAGCCTGTCCCGCCGGAGCAAGAGGCAGTGGCCGTAATGCCGCCCCCTGCCACGTTCACGCGTTTCCTCAACAGGGATCTCAAAAGCGAAGCGGCCGAAACGCGTCAAACGGAGAGCGTAGAACAATGCGAATCCATGTGCCGAACCTCAGGAGGCTGGTGCAAGGCTTTCACTTACGACGCATGGAACCGGAAGTGCTTCCTCAAGGAGCGGCCTGGCCAGCTCTCGATGAACGCCCGCGCCACCAGCGGCGTCGTGTCGGGGAGTGAAACCCCCTCCGCTTCGGGCTCGGCTGTCTATTTCGAGTATTTCAACGGCAAGGCTTTTTCGGGGAACGGATTCCGGGTGCTTGCTGCCCGCAGCCGCGACGAGTGCGAACGGGATTGCTCGTCACAGGACCAATGCATCGCTTTCGGATTCACCCAGTCACAGAAGCGCTGCGTCCTGTTCGACCAGCCGGGTGAGTATTCAAGCAGCCGGGGAACTGACAGTGGCGCAAAACGCCAAGATTGATCAAGAGGCAAGCCGGGGCTGTCCTACTGGAACCGCAAAGGACTCCACGGCCTGAACGCACGGCTGCTACTGGCAGCTCCGGATCGCACCTGCCACAACGACCCACTTGGCGCCATCACAAGCCTCCGAGTCCATGAGGCAACCGCACTCCTCAATCTACCCCGCGCCAGCCTCACGTTCTGTTTGCAAGTCGATGCCCGAATATCAAGTTAACGGCACCTTCGAAGCCACTTTCTACTCGGAATGAGCCGGATATAAAATAGTTCCGCAAACTGTCTCCCCCGAACGAGGGATGTTTCGGCCCTATGGAACTGCTCAACTCCTTGACGCATAGGGGCGGGCAAAATGGCCAGGAGCAATGTTGAAACTTCAGGACATGCGAGAACACGGCACGGGCAGCCCGTTGCTTACATAGTCTGCGCCGGGCTGACGATAGCCTTCTCTTCGAATGTTCCTGCCGTAGCGGGCGAGCTGACACTCTCCTGCCTACTTATGAAAGACGTCAACGGCAACGATCTGAAGAATCCGCCAAACCTGACGATGACCGTCGACGTCGATGCGCGATCGGTGCTGTTGATGGGCGCTGAGCCGCAACGAGACGTGGCGATCTCCAAATCGACGATCACGTTCACGAGGGCCAACAGCCTGTTTTCGATCGATCGCGGAACGGGCCGAATACAGATCATCGACAACGGAGACCCGAGTAAGATCGTGACGGGCGTTTGCCAACCGACTGAAAACAAGTTCTGAGACAGACACCACCCCATCGAAACATGAAGGAGATCAGTTCCATGCTTAGACTACTCATCCCGACGCTGCTTTTGGTGTCGATCATGGCAGCCATGTCAATCCAAGCCTATGCGGGGAGCTGCGGTGCCGAGGTCAACCGCGTCTTCGAGCTCAAGCAATATTACGACTCGGTTCCAAGTTCGAATCGGGCTGAAAAGCGGAACGCTGCCCAGGCTCTGGAAGAGCAGCAAGCTCTCGCAGTCGAATGTGCGCACAACGAAACAAACAATTCTGAGCCGGATCAATTCACGACGAAAATGCGAAACAACTATAAGGTCAACTGACACACACCGCATCCGGGGCCTTTGGCAACATCGGCAACCATAGTATGGAGATTGAACGATGTTAAAATTATCGACGTACGCGGCGCCGCTATTAGCTGTATTGCCTCTTGTCTTCGGTTTTGCGCAAGCAGCAAGGGCCGACGAGGCATGTACCGATGAGGAACTTACTCGCAAGATTCAACCCACGGTCGATCTCATAAACTCCCGCTTGGGCGAAGGCGTCTGCGTCGGAGCCCGGGATGGCGTGCTGCTATTCTCGACATCGCTTGGCCTGTTGGAAAATTGCACGAAGGACTCTGCAGATCTCAAGAGAATGCGGGCTACGTTCAGAAAGAGCCTGAACGAAGCCCGGGAAGAAGAAGCAGGTGCGTGCTCTCAGTAGCGAGAGCGGGGGAATGAACCAATCGAGAGTGCGTCGGGCCTCCTTGCTCTAACGAAGCTACTCTCTCGTTTTGAATGATCGGGTGCCGATATCGAAGGTTTTTGAGAGCAAGCTCCAACTGGTCGATACCTATTGCATTTAGGCGCCATAAAGAGCGCAACATGCCCATTCAGTCATGAGGCAAGTTTGGCTTTAACGACCTCTGGCGTGTGTAAAAAGATTGGGCTTTTCCGAGACTATATAGGGGAGGATGGCGTATGAAAAACCTCAGGATTTCGTCCGTTTGCACAGTGGTGTTCGCTGCCTCGATGATTTCGATGTCCAGTTCTTTGGTCCAAGCGGCCGAGTGCGATTTCAAGAAGCCAATCGGGGTATGCACTGGAACGATCAAGGTTGGAAAAACGGTCGGCTCCAAGAAGAGTTTCACCACAACTCTCTATGTGAAAAGCTCTGCAGGAGCCTGCTCGAAAGTGGAATACTTCGTAGATAGCACCCCGTACCAAACGGTTCTCAATAATTCAAACTCGGATACGGAGAGTGTATTTGGCACCAAGCCAACCATCAAAAGCGATGTAGAGGTCGAAAAGTGCACCGCATACGCGATCAAGGGTAAGGATGTGGTCGGAGAGGAAACGTCGACGTCAGGGCAACAAAGCTTTGCGGGCCACTGGACCGGAAGCTTGAGGTGGATGATCGTTTCCAGTCCCGCCACGGTCGATATCGCTGTCCAAGGTAGTTCCGCGAGAGGGACTTGGGTTGATGGCAAGTCACATGTCACTACCAATTTTTCGACCACGATCAGACGCAACAGACTGTCATTTTCGTTCACCGATCAAAGTGGCGCACCGTCGCAGGGCGTAATCGTTTTCCAGTCGAATAATGCGGCCACGTTTAAAGTGTCAGGCTCTGGAATCGAGTTTGTAGGCAAGCTGCGCAAGGAGTAGCGTAGGAGTATCGGCAACTTAGAGGGATTGGTCGGGTTGGGGGTTAGGCGCGAGGTGCAGGCCCGTCATCGAAAGTGCGCGGAGGAACGTTCGAAATTTAAGACATGTGCTTTCGGCGACCCTAAGTGCAGCTCCAAAGAATAGCCGTGGAAGGGCACCAGTGGGATAGCCTCTCAATCGTCGACAGAAAACTGCCTGCCGGCAGCTGCACGGCTTGTAACCAGCGTGACGACATCTCTCTGTTTGGAGGTGCCAGTCTTAGCGAAGATCGACTTGAGGTGAGATTGGACGGTCGACCGCGAAACCCCACGCCGATCGGCGATTTCCGACAGGGTGCCGCCGCGTCCAAACTCTAGAATGAGGCCGACTTCGGCTGTAGTAAGCCCGAAATGTCGACGCAGATCGTCAACTACTATTGACGCGTCTTGGCTTGCGCGAGGGCGGATAATGACCAAGGACACCGTTCTTGGAGCGAAAATCGACAAGAGTCCTGCTGGCAGCGCACTTGTTTGCTCTATAGCCATCGGCACGCACGTAATGATGTACCCTCCCGATCGGGTGTTGACGATCAAATCGTTCGGCCTAGCCCGGTCCTGAAAAACAGCACAGCAATCTCTGACAAGCCGGACGAAGGCCGCATTCGCCTCCGAGTCCTTGATCTCTACTTTGTCCTTCGCCTTAACCAACAAAACCCGGGCATCGGTTAAAACCTGGTTTGCTGGCACGTTGGACGCCAGAAGTCGACAATCTTGATCGACGACCATTGCCGCGTCGACGAGTTGGTCAATTAGCCCACGTCCTCCTGGGAGGTGAAACGTTGGGTTGGCGAGGCGGTTTAATTCGAGCGCGGTTCGCAGGGCAGGAACAACGGTCTGAAGCAAGGCTAGACTTCGAGCATGGATCTGCTCATGATGCCGGAAATCATGATGCACGGCCAGAACCGCATATCGATCGCTGTGCGCTGCAAACTTCAGAGCCGTGGCTCCATCGCACTCACGCTCCGGATTCACAAGATCAGTAAAGAATTCCGTCTTCCTCAACAATTCGTCAGGATATAGTTCTGATGAGCTTTTGAACGACGACATATGCATCGCGTTCGTACCGCTGGTCCAGGGATTAAGCTTCCAATAATGATCACCGTAAGCCTGAATGGTTTTGTCGTTGAAGCCTGAATAGACAACCTGATGCACAACGGTGCTTTCTTTCTCCACCACCTGAAACAAGATCTTTGATCCAGGGATAAAGCGCTGCAGCGCCCCGGCGACGTCAGCCCAGCGATTTGCATCACAGGCTGCAGCGTTGATGACCGTGTTGAGTTCTGCAATCTGAGACTGTTTTTCACTCGACGCCATGATCGCTCGCATTGGGGCCGTCTGAAGTACTCATGGACGCTCCATGGTAGGAGGTCTGTAAGCAATCGAGATGAAAATTTTCTTTCTCGGTCTGGCTAACACCATCTCCCTCCGAAACTCGTTGGCAAACGTGGCACAAGCGTTGATGGGTTGCCAGCCTTTGCATGAAGTCTGCACCATTTAACACTTCTAACGGCTCGACATCCCCCGTTTGGGGGAAGCAGCCGATCCTCCATCTGCTAGTCGTCCGCGGGTAGATTTCGTCGACAAAGACGGCGCTGCATGGGGGATCTATGTCCAACTCGCTTACTCATCATCTTTCGTATTTCATCGCTACTCATCGAGTGAGAATTAAGTCACTATTGGTGGCAGGCATTGTTATGCTCACAGGTTGCGCGGTATCGGGGACACAAGTACTGGCGCCTTACCGACTGGCGGATGGAACAAGGCTTCAGGACGTTGTGACGATAGGCGCTGACAAGACCGGCACCGCGCCTGTAGTGACACACGTCAAGACATTCAGGATTGGCGAACGCGGAGGCGCGGCTCTTGTTGCGGAGGGGGCCGGCTCCGGTGCGGGTCTTGGCACCGTGATCGTTGGTGCAACGGTGGCTGGCGTCACAGGAGGAGTAACGGGCGGGCTCATCGCCAAAGCGGTTCGTCACCGTTCCAATTCGTCGTCGAGCGCATCATGCTCAGAGCCCGCCAACGCCCAGACGCCTACATGTCTGTGTCAAGCAAATCCAAGGCTTCCTGGCTGCGAAATGCCCTTCAGCCTGTTGGGGATGGAAGTGGATCCCTTAGCAGACCACCGTTGGGAAACTGATAGTCCGGGAGAGATCGCACACTGCGATGCAGGCTGCACCGCGGGTCACGGATTAGCGGGATGGCGCGCGCATCACGCGAGAACCGATTCACCTGCCGTCTGAGGACTCTAGACTCTTCGAGCCGACCCTGATTTTCTAGCTACCGGGCAAGTGGGAGTAATGACGATGCGTTATTTTCAAGGAATTGTTTGTTCTCTTTTTATCGCGATTGCCAATGCCCCTGCGATAGCAGCGGACTGTGATTTCAATCAGAAAATCGGCTCCTGTGCGGGCACGATCGAAGTTCTGAGCACCTCAGGATCTAAGAAGAGCTACGCTGCTGAGCTGATGATTCACAGTTCTGCTGCAACATGCTCACGAGTCGAATATTATGTGAACAGCACGCCCTACAGAACAGTATTGGGTGGTTCCAACTCGGAGCCGGAGAGCCTTTCGTCCACGTCGCCGATCCAGCCAAAAGATGTGAGCGTCGGTCGCTGTACCGCGTATCTAGACAGAGACACTGCAGATGGAAAGGCTCAAGAGGAAAACAAGAAGGCGGCGGATATGTCAGCAGGCCTTCACGCCTGCGCCGTCGACTACTGCAATAGCTTTTTTTCCAGGGCTCCAAGCTTCAACGTTCACATGACTGTGAGTTTATCTCAGTGCATCGCTCGGGATGAGGCATACAAAGCCATTTCCGATCTCCAGGCATCGCTAAACAAATGGCTAGCCTCAAGCGAAGGAGACCCGTTTCAAGACCTGAGAGTGAACCTTTTCCGTTGCAAAATATCTGCCGAGGGAGGTTGACCCCCGGCAGCAGCGTTACTTGCCCCACGGATTTTACCGATAACTGGGCGCAGCTGCTGGGCAGCCTCTTTTTGCTGATTGTGCCTCGCCCCAGGTCGCTCGCATCGACAAGAAGATCCCGCCATCGTTGAAGCTCGCGGACCTGATCATCATCGCCGGGCTTCGACCCGATTGCGTCCTTTCCTGTCTCCCTTACGAGGTGGCGCTTTGAGCGATTCCGACCGATGTCATGCGCAATCCGAATAACTGCTTCGGCTAGCGCGTCTTACTAGAGAGCGTCACAGTCGGGCCTCGCGCTTCTCGATTTTCCGTTCGTGCAGCAGATCGAAGATGCACCCCTGTTGGACCTGCCAGATGCCTTCATCAGTCGGCATGGCGATGTCACCATTGGCCGTATGACGGAATGCCGGGATCAAGAAATTGCCGCTGACATTTCCTTTAATACTTTGACCGAGCATTCGAACGTGCGCTTCCGCCCGTACGACCGTTGTCTGAGACACCGAGAGCATATCGAACTCAACGAGTTGCACATGCTCCACATCTGCTCGCATACGCCCTGCGAGATGCCCATGTTTCTGCTGTGTAATGTTGACGGCTCGCTTCGCCATGAGGCCGAAGTTCCTGGTCTGCCAGCCAGCGAGGAATTCCCGGAACGCAAACGGAGGCTCGTCCTCCGCCATGTCCCCGGCGAATGGCCCCTCCCACTGGCGAGGCACGAACGCTTCGATAGACGCCCGGTCCGCGCGGTTCTTCTGCACCGATGTAGAGATGTCGCCCCAGTTTGTGGATCGTCGCGCTTGGTCTTTCGCCCGTCGCGCCTCCTCGTCCCGTTTGTCTGCCGCCCAATCGACCAACGCGATCATCAGCATCCAAGCCTTCCCGCAGACTGTACGATTAGCGTATCCCAGCGACCGGCCGTGAAGGATGCCGTGCCGAAGCGGCACGGACAGTGCATCGTCGCTCGACTTGCGCACTCCCTTCGTAATCCGCTCGATCGCCGCTGGCAGCGAAGAAGAGTGAGCTACCATCGAGTCGAACAAACTCAGGTCTGCATTTTTTTCGAACGGAGAGGTTCCCAGCACATCGGACGCAAAACCATCGCAGGCTATCAGGACTAGCGGAACTGCGGACCAGTAGCGGCCTTCTTCGGTCAGCGCGACTGCCTCGCGCAGCTGATGCCATCGACCGTGCACATCGCCGAAAGACTTGCTCCGTGTGATGGCGAAGAGGTTGATGGTCTCTGGGTCTAGTACCCAGTCAATTAGGACCTCTTCCCCCGAATCCGTATCACCTTCTCTATGCTTCTCCAATGCAACACGCATCGCGTCCACCGACATGGATGAGGTCGCGAACCAACTGCGTTCTGCGAATACGGCGTTAAAGCGGTCGGGAAGATTGACGATTTCGGATTGGGCGAGAAGCTGATCTGCACTGTCCACAACTTGCTTCGCCTTGTCACCTCCAAAACCCGTCTTGAGGGCTAGCTTCGCTAGAAAACGCCCCGCTCGCACTGCAGGGAGCGCGGCCGAGAGTTCCTCCGTAGATGGCAGATCAGCAATTCGGTTGTACTTCTTCGCCATCTCAGCCGCAGCTTTCGCTTCCATCTTGTCGGTCTCTGGCCGCCAGCATAAACGTCCGTAGAAAAAGTAACAACGACCAGTATCCGTCCGCATAATTGCTGCCACCAACTGACGGCCGGAATATCAGCCATTGCGTGCTTTCAGGCTGAGCCGGGCACCTACCAAATCCCATCGAACATTCGACGAGTTGTGATCGCTTGAGGGGCGCAAGCGACATCCGCGACGCGGCGTTTCAGATAATTGCGGCGCGATACCAGATAAAGCGGGGTGTGTACCGTTGTAGGAAAAGTGAAATCTGATTAGAATTATCTGCGCGGGAGGGCGACTAGTTATGCTTCAAAAAATCCGGTTCGCTTCGGTTGAGTAGCGGCCACAGTCCCTGCTCGGCTGGAAAATACTGCCAGCAGGGATCCAGGCGACGAAACTGAACGCAACTTTCGCTACCAGCATCAGTATGGCGTGGTGATTCTGGCAGCGGTGCGGCGCGGCACGCTCAACTACATCGCCCTGTATTGTGAACAGCACGAAGACTTCCTGGCCGAACGGCCCGATGGCCTCTTCGACGGCTACCAGATCAAGACATCAAGACCTGAAAACGGTGCTTGGACGCTTGCGTCCGCCGCCCTCACCAAGTCGATCGGCCGCTTCGTCGATCTCGTGACTGCATTTCCCGGCCAGGTCGGGAAGTTCGTATTCGTGTCTAACTCCGACGTGGATTCGGTTACACCGGCCAGCACGGACGACAAGCGTCGCGGCCGTTGCCCCCGCCTCATGCTGGACCACGTGAGATCCTGCAGCGAAGCCGACGGGATACAGCCGCCATTTCGGAACACCTTCGACGCCTTGGCGGCGGAGCTCGGCGCGGAGAAAGCGCATCTCTTCGAAGTGTTGCGCCGGCTCGAAATCGTCAAAGGCCCCTCGCGTGAAGAATTCGATGCAGCACTCGCTCAAGAACATATCGGCGGACTAAGCGAATGTGCGCACCTCGCGCCGGATCCTCTCCGCGAGCTCTGCAACGACCTCGTCGCCCGATTCCACCGCGCCGCATCGCTGTATGTGGTCGACCCGGATCGTCACCTTGCGAAAGTTGCCTCGGGGACGATTGACGATCCGGTGATCACGGCCAAACGCATTATCATCGCTGATGTGGCTTTGGTCCCGGTGTCGAGGATCAGCGACACATTCCGCTACCAAGGCTCGCCGACCATCAGCCTCGGTCAAGTTCGGCCGAAGCGGATCTTGGAGCAGAAGCTGGCGCGCGGCGGCGTCGGCGCCCTGGTCGACTACATGAAGGCTCGCGAGCAGGCGGCAGAGTATCATTTTCTGGAAGAGCAGGCCAAGGATCCCGTGGCGGCGGCCCGCCAGCTACGACAAGTGGAAGAGGCGGTTCACGGAGAATGCCTAGAATCCTACATGGCGCTTCATACCCCCGGCGCACCATTCGGGCAGGCCATGTTCAATGACGTGGCGACCCGTCTACGCAGCTTGGAGACCAAGCGGAAAGATTTGCTTGGAGGCGCGCCCTATGAACTGCTTATGGGAACCGCAGCGCTTTTGACCGACGATTGCCGCGTGTGGTGGAGCGACCGTTTTCAGATCGATGGAGGAGAAGGGTGAGCCTTTCCGTCCTCAAGGCCGCGGCTGATGCCGAGAACGCCGACGGTCTACATCTCGCCCGCCTGCTGGTGCTCCTGCGAAGCGCCGACAAGCGCGGCAAGAGTGCCCCGAAGCCAATCGAGGGCATAACCAAACTCGCAAAGTTGGACTTCCTGCTGCGATACCCGGTCTATCTGGAGCGGGCATTGGAGGCGCTAGACAAGTCGCCGGCCGACGCGGCGGTGCTGCCGCGAGAACGCACGACCGTCGAGACGAAGATGATCCGGTTCCGCTACGGGCCGTGGGACGGACGCTATCGGCGCTGGCTCAGCCTCCTATCATCTCGCGACCTCATTACCCTGTCACTCAGCCGCCGCAAGATCGAAATCGGCTTGACTGAACGCGGCCGCGCCCTGGCCGACGATCTAGCCAACCGTCCGACCTTCAAGGACTTCGGGACGCGAGGCGCCGTCTTGATGAAAGCGGTCGGCGCCATGTCGGCCACGAAACTCAAAGACTTCGTCTACGAGATCGTCCCGGAAATCGCTGGCATGAAATGGGGCGCTGAGATCGGCGCCAGCGACCCGGCGGCGGAGACTTCCGCTGTCAGTGGAGAGCGGCAATGAAGTTTAATCTCATATCCCTAAAACTGTCGCTGCGCCGTGCCGACGATCAGATCAACTTCTCAAAGCTAAGCTACTTCTGGGGGCAGATGGGTGCGGGCAAGTCGAGCATCGCCCGGCTGGTCGACTACTGTCTTGGGGGCACTATCCAGCTGTCCCCCGCGCTGCAGTCCGAGTTCGTCTCGGCGACCCTGACCCTTGAGCTTGAACGGGCTACGCTCAGCATTGAGCGGGCCCGGGACGCAGCCGACGTCTTTGCATCCTGGGAGGACGATCAAGGTCGCTATTCGATCGTCATCCCGTCCCGTGTGGCTGCCGGCGAGGTCATCCCGGAAACGGGCGTGGAGACCTTATCGGACTTAATATTCTGGCTATCGGAGATTAACCCGCCGCGTGTGCGCAAGAGCAAGACCAAGGCGGACAGCAAGATCGTTCGCTTGTCATTGCGCGACTTGCTTTGGTACTGCTACCTCGATCAAGACCACATCGACAGTTCGTTTTTTTACCTAGAAGAATCGGCGGAATTCTACATGCGGCTCAAGAGTCGCGACGTGATCCGCTACATCATCGGCTACCATGACGAGCGGGTCGCTGATCTGGAAGCAGAGCTCGATCAGCTCCGGGCGAATCGAACAGCGCGCGCTGCCTCGATCGATAGCCTATCCAGGGCATTGGCGGAGGTCGGCATTGAGTCGGAGGCTCAAGTGACAGAGCGCGAGTCGGGACTTCGCGCGTCGATAGTCAAGGTTACCGCAGAGCTGGAGGTGCTGCGCAAGGGGCGCCGCGAGGACCAGACCACTCATGCCATCGACGAGCTGGCGAAGACGGCCCGGAGCCTAGGGTCTGATATCGCCAAGCTCGACCTTAACGCCGAGGAACTCCGCGCCATGCGGGACCGTCACGTGCGGCATCGCAACGAAATCGATATGCTTAGCCTGAAATTCCGGCGCTCCGCGGAGGCCCGCGAAATCCTCGGGGACGTTGCCTTTAGCGCCTGCCCGAGATGCACCCAAGCCCTGCCTGCCCGCTCAGCACAATGCTGCGACGTGTGCGGTCGGGAAGATCTGGTCGACTTAGCCGATCCCGCCGAACTCGCAGCCCTTGAGGCCGATATCGCCAGCCGATACTCCGAGCTCAAGGACGCCGTCGCAGCGATCGACAATAATCTTGCCAGAATGCGGGCACAGCGGTCGAACTTGCTGCAGACCAAGGATAAGGCCGAAGCCGACATCAATCGCGCCATCGCCGAGCAGGACTCTGCCTTTCTGTCGATGAGCCTGCTGAAGGAACGCGAGCGCGCCACGCTAGAGGCCGAATTGGCGAGCTTCGCCTGGCTATTGCGCCTACCCGTTTTGCTGCAGCAGCAGCGCGAAGCTCTCGCCCAAATCGTCGCCCTAGAACAGTCGAAGCGCGAGGCGCTCAAACAGGCACGCAGCAAAGCAGAGGCGGATCGCACAAGCCTCGATCGTTTCGCCGGCTATTTCCTAGATTGCCTAGTTCTGTCCGGGGTACCGGGCATCAAGCGCAACGACCATGTCGAGTTGGACCCGCCCGACTTCTACCCGGCGATACTCAGCGCCGACCCCAGCGACCTCACCCGCTCGACATTCACCTCCCTTAGCAGCGGCGGCAAGAAGACCCTCTTCAAATGCTGCTTCGCGATCGCCCTGCACCGCATCGCGGCACAGCTTCACGCGCCTCTTCCCGAGCTCCTAATCGTCGACTCCCCGATGAAGAACATCAGCGAGCGGGAGAATAAGGCACAGTTCGAAGGGTTCTATCGACTGCTCTACCAGCTCAACGCTGGAGAACTTCGGCAGACCCAGTTCATCTTGATCGACAAGGAGTTCTTCCCGCCACCCGGCGACTTCGCTGCCGGCATCACGAACCGGCACATGCAGCCGGATAGTGACGTACACCAGCCACTGATACGCTACTACCGAGGCAAATAGCACGCTATCGCATTGAGAACCTTTCCCGGCTTGCGTCCGAATAGTCGTTATCGGATTGGAGAGCGACTACGACATGATCTGATCACTGGCGCACGACCCTCTCCTAGGGAGTGCTTGAGGCTACGCTTGCAAGGCTAAGACAGTAGCAATGTCAGCTTTCGGTAAGTCGTAGGTGTGGGTCGAACAGCCGGAATGAGGCGCAAAGCTGCCGTCGAAATCGGACCCGCGTACGCCGCGATCCATTGTCCGGAGGGGTTATCCAGACTAAACATTGTGGCTGATCAAACGGCTCGCCACGATCGCAGCTCGCTCGCATCCTCAGGAATGCTGACGCCGATTGCGTAGCCCAACGAGACGCAAAACACCTGTTGGCAGTGGCCAAGCGATCTTGAAGGCCATCTCGATTCCTGCGAGCTTCTCACGGTCAACGGAGGGCACACACCCATGGCACATAAAATGGCCCAAGTGCGCCGGTCGAAGACAATAACTAATAGCCTACGACTCCACACAATGCTGCGGCAGTTCCTAAGCTAGAGCATATTGGCTTCGGAACGAGCCTCGGCTCGGCACTGACACTTGTTGCGCTAGGGCAAGTGAAACCGTGATCTCCTAAGGGAATCATCAGCAAATAGGCTTCGCTAGACCTCTGATACATTTAGGAGCATTCTCCCGCTTGGGGAGATAGGGTGTGGATAGGTCTCGTTACGACAATCGTTCTAATCGCTGGCGCAAGCGCACTGGAGCAAAACGCTCTCGTGCACTGCGGTGGGCAAGTGTCCCGCGACGGTTGATTTTCGTCACCGCTGCTGCAGTCGGTGCCTTAGCTGCTCAGACGGTCATGATGCATAGTGACCGCTTGCCAGACCTGACCCCTTCGAACTGGATCGAGCCAAAGCCCGCCCCCATGACCGGCGTGGCGTCCGTCATTGACGGTGACACGATTGAGATCCGCGGCCAGCGCATTCGGTTCAGCGGGATCGATGCGCCAGAGAGCAAGCAATATTGCGACGACGCCAAAGGCTTCGAGTATCCATGCGGTCGGCGATCCGCCGAAGCGCTGGATAGCTTCCTCGCGGCCTCTAGGCCGTTGGCATGCATCTTTGTGACTTGGGATCGCTATCACCGCTTCGTCGGCGACTGCCGGCGCGCCGACGGCGCCAGCGTGGCCGCGTGGATGGTAGAGCATGGCCAGGCGCTCGATTGGCCGCACTACAGCAACGGCGCCTACGCGCCGCAGCAGGCAAAGGCCAAGGCGGCGAGACTTGGTCTATGGGTTGGCAAGTTCGACGCGCCTTGGGACTGGCGCGCATCGCATGGCGACGGCGCTGCGCCGTCGAGCCAGCCGCTCGGCATCATCAGTCGCAAGCTGGTCGCGCAAAGCCGCGGCCTTTCGTGCGAGCCCCGGCGATACTGCTCGCAAATCAGCTCCTGCGAAGACGCCCAATGGTACCTGCACAACTGTGCGTGGGGCCGCAAGCTGGATAGGGATGGTGACAGGGTAGCGTGCGAGACGCTTTGCTAGGGAGGGGTCCATGGATGACAAGTTTTACAACCGCGTCGGCGGCGATCGTATTTCTTCGCGGCAGATCGATGAGTTAATTGGGTTAGCGCGCGGCCTCGCTGCAGACGGAAGTATCAACAAGGCGGAAGTCGAGTTCCTTCAAAAGTGGCTGGCCGCCAATGTCGAGATTAGCGATCAGCCGATCGTCCGGACCTTGTACCGACGGGTCAATGAAATCCTTGCGGACGGGGTGCTCGATGCCGATGAACACACCGAACTTCTCGATACGTTGAACAGCTTCTCGAACCGAGATTTCGAACTCGGGGAAGTGTTGAAGCCGACCACCCTGCCCCTTTGCAATCCGCCTCCGAATTTGACCTTTGAAGGTCGGTCGTACTGTTTCACCGGGACGTTCAATTATGGCCAGCGAAAATACTGCGAGCAGGCCATAGCGGATCGTGGCGGCCGCGCCGGCAGTTTGACGCAAAAGACCGACGTGCTCGTGATCGGTGCCTACGCCACGGAGTCTTGGAAGCACTCATCGTTTGGCGACAAGATTTTCAAAGCGACCGCCTGGCGCGACGAGGGGTTGCCAATCTCGATTGTCGCCGAGAGCCACTGGGTCGGTTTTCTCTGACTTCGTCCGTTCGTTTGCAGCGTCTCATACCATCAGCACCCTATTCGACCGAGGTGGAACGATGCGGCACAATGCGTTCAGCGATCAGATCCGCCTGTCTCGGCGATTTACAGGTCGCTTCTTTACGAGCGTGATCGCGCTCGCAGTTACAACGGCAGCTGGGTGCAGCTCCATAGACTACCAGAAGCTTACCACCGGTGAGATATCCGGCAGCTTGTTCGTGATGTGGGTCGGTGAGGGCAACAGTTCCGGTGACGGGAGTTTCCTGTTCGTGCCCGACCCTCAGGATCCCTTGATCTTCCACAGGGCAGATCCGGCAGCGCCAGGAAGCACGATCAAGCCGGGCCTCATGTACACGGACGGCGGCTCAATCCCGAAGATCGCGCAGGTCTTCAAAGGGCTGTCGCCTTGGGGCTACGCCCCAGCCTACATGATCCACGACTGGATCTTCATTGCGCATCACTGCATCGTTGACGGGAGCACGGAGAAGAGGTTCGATCAAGTTCGCGGGGTTGGCTTCGACGACTCCGCTGCGATCCTCGGTGAGGCAATCAAGGCGTTGATCGCGACGCGCCAAGTCGCGCCGAACGATGTCGCACCCACTGCCATCACGGCGGCGGTGGGAAGCGCGGTTGCCAAGAATCTTTGGGACGAGAAGGGAGCCTGCAAGTCGCTGCAGGTGAGTGCAAAAGACATTGCTTCCGCAGAGGCAGCGATA
This sequence comes from Mesorhizobium sp. WSM4308, assembly GCF_002294905.1. Classification (NCBI taxonomy): domain Bacteria; kingdom Pseudomonadati; phylum Pseudomonadota; class Alphaproteobacteria; order Hyphomicrobiales; family Phyllobacteriaceae; genus Mesorhizobium; species Mesorhizobium sp. WSM4308. The sequence continues at coordinate 49,638 of NZ_NSFW01000025.1, forward strand.
CCGGGCGCCACATCCAAAGCTCAGAACCTGAGGACCTTCCAAGTACCAGAAGCCGTAATACCTTCGATCCGAGCAGTGAGGCCAGCGAAGATCATCGCTCGTCTGTCCTTCTGACCTGAGCGTCGAGCAAGCCCATGGCGGGCCGGCGTGCGGCGACCGACCGTCGAAACAGCCGTCATGGTGATCGTCATGAACTTAGCGCGAATGGCGGCCCTTATCGGAGAAGTCCGGTTTCAGCAGACGTCATTAACCAATTGAAATGGAGGTTTTGTGGTCTCGATCAATCGCGCCTGGTGGGAGCATCTCGCGCCAAAACCGATGCATCGCCGGTTTCACGAGGTTGAGACCTTGCTGCGCCAATGGTGTCGATCGGAGTATGGCGCACTCTGGCTGGGAATGGCCAAGCGCAAAGGCGGGGTGATACGGGTGAAACCGGGTCAGCTCATTCCGGTCGTCCACTTTGTTGCGCTCGGCGACATGCCGATATTCATCGCACCCCCGATGAAGGTCAGGCTCGGACACCGGATGGTGGGTTCCGATCAGTTTCTTTCGGGTCACGCTCTTGCGGAGAACGAACTTGCCCTTAGCCCGACAATTCGTCTTGATGTCGTTGAGAATCAGGCACTGCTGGCAGCTGCGGCGCGCAGGGATTTCTCCGCCCATATCCCCGGCGTGAAGAATCCAAGTCAGGTCTTCTCGGCGCCAGCGCATCTCCTTCTGGCTCCGGAATCGTTTCCGAGAAAGAGCTTCGTTCTCTATCAGCACATCTTCGGTTCAGGATCGTCTTATCCCGACGATGGGTTCTTCTATGTCGGCGTCACGACCCGTAGCTGGCAGAAGCGCTGGGCGGAACATCGACGAGCGATGCAGACCGGTAGCCCCTTGCTGTTTCACCGAAAGCTTCGCGAAGAGACAGACGCTGGCCGTGTGACCTACATCCACCACAAGGTCATGGCGATCACCGATGATATCGAACGGCTCTATGCCACGGAAGAATGGCTGGTGGATGGACATTGGCACGACGAACGGCGCCTCAATATGATCCCGGGAGGCAAGTCGGGTCTGCGATATCTTCGTGAAAATGGCATGCTGGGTGATCGAGTCGTCCCGCTGCCCGATGAGCGCGACAGTATTCTCGAAAACTGGTTACGTGACCATCCCCGCAAGGGACTTCCTGCCCCTTGGGTCTCGGAAAAATGGAAGGACGACGCCTGGGCCGTCGCCCAGATTTGCGGCCGAGACGACCGCCTCTCTGTTGAGCAGGTCCGGGCTATTCGGGAGCTTGCGAAGGTCCATACAGCTGAGACCATCGCCGAACGGATAGGCGCACGGAACCGTGAGCAAGTGCAACGGGTTATCGACGGAGAGACATATACCCGAGTGATTTAGACAAGGTCGAGCATGTTGAACGTCAGGCTGAAGATCGGCCGCCAGGATAGGGGCACAGCTCGGATGAGGAGCTGGTTGACTACGCCGATTTACTCGGGATTCAATCCTGCTGACTTCGCTGGTAAAGCTCGAAGACCCATGGTGAGTGGTGATGTTCCTGGTAGACCAGGCTGAGGTGTTTTTTCGGGCGCGTCACTCCGACGTAAAACAAGCGCCTGGCCTCACGAAGGCTCGCGGGAGTCTGCTTGTCGCGCGTGCTCGGAATGTCGGAAGCGTTTACTCCATACACGATGACCGCATCGAACTCCCTGCCTTTGGCGCTGTGCAGGGTGCTCAGGTTGACGCGACCTGATCCCTCGACCTGCCCGGCGAAGTGCGCGAGGGGAAGATCGAGGTCTCGGGCCGGATCGGTGTTGGTGATCATTTCCCCACAGACGTCCCATTCCTGTTCGGAGTTGCGCGCAATGTTGCGCCACGGCGTAACAAGTTCACGAGAAAAGCGCTGGAGCCAGACGTGGGTCGTCTCGACGCTTGCGAGCGAGGTGTTGAGAAACTCCATGAGTTGCACGGACAACTCCTGCTCCTCGCGTTCGCTGGCGTGGCGCCCATAGACCAGAGTCAGCGCTTGCGACAGCAACCGCGCGTATGGCGGTTCGGCATCGCGCCAGCCGCCGGTGATCCAGCGAGCGCACTCCTCGATGAAGCGCGCCAGCCGGGAACTTCGCTTGACCAGCGCATTCATGTCGGTCCGGACAAAAGGGATCCCCGCCTCTTTCAAGGCGGCCGCCACCTTGTCGCCGAGCCAGGCGGCCCGATAAAGAACCGCGATTGTTCCGAGCTCGAACCCTTGCTCCACAAGCTTGGGAATGATCGTGTTGGCGACCGCTTCAGCCTGATTGTCGTGTCCGTAGGGAACCGGCCAGAAGTTCAGATCGCCGTCGGGCGCGCCGTCGATGCCATGATAGTCGCGCTCCTCGCCAAGCGCGCCGAGCGACGCGCGGATGATCTTTGCACCGGATCGATAGTTGAAGCGAAGCCTGATCGTACGCACATCGCGCCGGCGCGTCAGGCTCTCGAGCAATTCGGGATTGGCGCCGGCGAAGGCGTAGATCGATTGGTCGGTGTCGCCGACCGCGAAGAGCCGAATTCCGCCTTCGAAGCAGAGCACCAGGACGAGTTCATGCAGCGCGTGGCCCAGGTCCTGGTATTCGTCCACAAACAATATAGGAAAGCGAGCGCGAAGCGCGTCGCGAATCCAGCCATTTTCCTTGATCATGCGATAGGCGATCAGGGGCATGTCGTCGAAGTCGATCAAGCCTTGCCGGTGCAGTTCCGCCTCGTACGCTTCGATGAAATCGGCCAGCTCCGGATTGTGTCCCCGCCATTCAGGCCGCGTGCGGTCGACATCGCGAAGGCGCTTTTCCGAAGCGAACTTCCATCGGTCGTGCGGGTTGCCGTAACCGCCGATCGAGTTCCTGTAGGCCGTTTCGACCGTCGCTTTCATCTGCGACTTGCTTGCGACCTTGAAGTCTGCCGGAAGCCCCATGGGTACGCAACGCGCGTAGGGGCTGATAACCTGGCGCAGCGCGAAACTGTGCACGGTGCCGATGAAAGCGCGGTCGCCCGGCGTGATCCCGAGGCGGTCGAGCCGCGTTTCCAGTTCGATCGCGCAGTCGTTGTTGTAGGTAATACAGGCAACACTACGCGGTTCGGAAATATCCTGGATCAGCCCGCGCGCCATCGCCGTCGTCAGCGTCTTGGTCTTCCCGCTCCCCGGACCGGCCAGCACTACGCAATGACCCTTCTCGACGACCGCGGCCGCCTGCTCCGGGTTGCCCTTTAGATCAGCCAACGCCTGAACAAGTGCCCGGTCGCTAAGCATTGGAGACCAGCGTGACGAGGGCGGCGAGGGCGGCGGCGATGTAGGGGGGCGGTGGGAGACCAGCGGCTTTTTTCGCCAGCCGGGCACCGAGTCGTCCCTTGCCGACGCTTCCAACCATCGCGAGCAGCTGCTCGGCATCGACTGGCGTGCCTGCACGCCAGTCGGCAATTCGCTTGGTCCGCACGGACCCGAAATCCTGGTCGCTGAGGATGTCGAGGAGCGGGCTCAACAGGGCGGGCGTGTTGGCGACGGAGACTTCGAAGGTCCGATCGTTGAGAAAGACGCTGGTCGTCATCGCACCGGCACTGAATGCCGCATAGTCCTTTCCCTCCCACTCCGCCAGTTGCGCCGGCGTCAGTGGGGGCTTGCCGCGGATGGTGAGCATGTCTGCCCACAGATCCATAGTGCGTTTCTTGCCGAGAGGCGGTTTGGTGCCGTCCAGAGGATCCCAGTCAGTGATGACGCAATAGGGCAGCGCCAGCGCCTCGGCGAGCTTGACATAGGGGCGGAAGTTCGTGCCGGCGACGTTGCAGACGGTGATACCGAGATCGTCAAGCGAATGGCCAAGGGACGACGCGAAGACGGGCATGAGCGCCTCTTCCGCATCGCCCTCGACAAAGATGGCGCCACGCGCGAACAGCAACTCGGCGCGTGTCGCGTCGAGATAGTTCTCGAGATCGTCAAGCTCATCGGGTGTCACCGGAAGATGCGCCAATGAGAATGCCTGCGTCGCGCCCCCTCTCCTCTTCAGCTGGACGAGTGACCGCAACGGGGCGACCGCAGCCAGGGTGGGCGAGTGGCTGGTGACTATCATGGCCTGAGCGGCCTCGGCATTACCAAGCAGCTTGGAAAAAACCGATCGCTGCAGGTGCGGGTGAAGATGGGCTTCCGGCTCCTCGATGCACAGCAGCGAGAAATTGCGTTCGTTCTTCTTCCGGCGCCACGCGAATTCCGCAAGCTTCAGTGCCAGCAGAGCAACGTTCGCCGAGCCGAGGCTGGCCTCCGCGATGCCGCGCTTGCCGCCGTCGATGTACATCGCGATAGCCCGGAAAAGGCGAAGCGGGTCGGCTGGCGCGAATCTCAAACGGGCGTCGATATCATGCGCCTTTCCGGACAGGTAGGCGATACCGGCGCGCAGTTCATCTTCAAGCGTCTTGATGGTCGGAAGGGTTTCAAGCGCCTTGCTCGCTTTGTCGAGCTCGGCCGCCACGGCGTCGAGTTCGGGGCGGCTAATGCTCGAGACGGCCTCTTCGAGGAGATGGCGCAGCGGAGAGGCTCGCCAGCTACCGAGCTGGCCTTCGGCGTCGCGCAAGGCGTCGAGCAGATCGATCGTAATGCGGCGGCGCACTTTGCTCGGCAGCGATCGCGTTTCATCGCCACCACCGAAGACCAGGAACTCGCAGTCGGCGCTGGATTGCGGCGGGCCCGTAACGTCCGACTTCTTGCGAAAGACATAACTAAGCTGTGCGATCGTCGGATCATGGCGCGCCCGGAAATCGGTCAATAGCGCGGTCAGCGCCATGTCCGTGGCGAAATCGGAGATTTCCAGATGCACCTCGATGGGCGCGGTATAGTCGGCCGGCGCGCCATCCCAGAAATCGGTGAGCTTCAGTTGCCGTGCCGAATCGGGCAGGGTCGGATCGAGGATGAGCTGAATGGCGAAGAGCAGATTGCTCTTGCCAACACGGTTCTCGCCGAGCAGCACGACATTGCCGGCCAGCGCGACGTCGATCGACTGGAAGTTCCTAAAATTCCTGATGCTCAGCTTGCTCAGCCGCATTTCCGTCACCAATGCCCGAAGTTTTTCTTTGCCTAAGCTTCAATAGCCGGTGATCTTGGGCGATCACAGTGCCCTGTTGGAACAACAACACGAAAACACGATGCCGAGTCGCTCCACTTACGTCGTCGATGGTATGTTGGCGCTTCGCAGCGCCCGCGCCGCTGCGGCGCGGGGCGGAGCGATCGGTCGCGAGATCGTAACTCTGCCTCTGCTTGCGGCGCGGCTGGTTGGTGGTTTTGCCACACCTGCCGGCACCGATGTTCTCTATCCGGCAATCAAGGCCGCGCTGGCATCCGAAAGCTTTGGCGATATCGGAATGGTGGCGGCGTTGCCGGGGATGCCGCGTGCGGTCCTGCACGCGCTCGATTGCGCCTGGCGGGCGGATCTCGATCTGTCGTCATTGGCAGGCGAGGTGCCGAGGTTTGACGATCTTCATCGCGTCGAGACCTACGTTCGCGATCACATCCCACCCGCGCATATGCTGCCGCGCGATCTTCGTGATGCAGCCGCCAAGCGGATCGATCGTGCGCGTAGCCTGCTGGGTCCGGTCACGCTTTCGGGAGTGGTGGACGTCGATCCGCTTTGGCTGTCTCTTCTCAATGACCTCGCTCGCGTCACCGACATTACTTGGGAACTGCCGGCGCCTGCCGAGCACGCATGGTTTAGAGGGTCGATCCAAAGAAGGGCTGCGACTACTCCGGTCCGTAAATCCGCCGAGGCGAGCGCGGACCCGAAGTCGGAGGTTATCGAGGCGCTGCGCTGGACCCGGCAGTTGCTGGCGACCGGAAAGGTGCAAGCGCGAGACATCGCGATCGCCGCGACTTCGACACAGGACTGGGACGATCACTTTCTGGCCTATGCGAGAAGTGCCGGATTGCCGTTGCATTTCTCTCATGGGGTGCCCGCTTTGAGCACGCCGGAGGGCCAGGCCTGTGCCGCCCTGGCCGACATTCTCGCAAACGGGCTCAACCAGGAACGGGTCTGGCGCTTGGTCCGGCGCCTCCCCGCGCACCCGTTCGCCAGCCGGCTGCCGCCGGACTGGTTCGCCGCAATCCCGCGAAGCGCCGGCTTGCGCAGCCTCGACCAGTGGCGAGAAGTTCTGGCCGCGGCGAGGCCGCGGCGAGACGACGGCGAATTGGCCGAGCAAATCCTGCTTCCCGTTCTCGAACTCCTCGCGCGCGGCGCCGACATAGCGGCAGAGGCCGGAGCGCGGTTGCTAAGCGGCGCCAGCCTGGCGATGTGGGAGGAGGCTCTGCGAAGCGCCCCGGCACAAGCCATCGCGCTCTCCTTGCAAGCGCTGCGCGTCGCCGACCAGCGTGATCCGGCCAATAGCGTCGTCTGGTGTCCCGCATGGCAACTGGCCGCATGTCCGCGCCCGTATACGCGGCTGCTCGGCCTCACCAGCCGATCCTGGCCGCGTTCGGAAAACGACGACCCGCTGCTGCCTCACCATTTGCTCGACCGCCGCAGGCTTCATCCCGTGGGGGTCGCCGAGCGCGACCGGCGCCATTTCGAGGTCATCCAGGCGCACACCCATGAACAACTCGTCTTGTCCCGCTCGCTGCGCAACCCCAACGGCGGCGTTCTGTCACCCAGCTCGCTCTGGCCTTCGGCAGAGATCGTGTACAAGCGCGATCGCATTCCGGAACATGCTTTCAGCGAAGCGGACCGGCTTTTGGCGAGACCCCGCGATGCCGGCCAACTCGCCCATGTTCGCCAAAGCCAGCTTTGCTGGCGCAACTGGCAACGGCCTTCGATATTGACGCCGCATGATGGCCTTTCAGGAGCCAATCATCCGGCGATTGAGAGAGCCTTGACGCGGGTTCAGTCGACGACATCGCTCCAGAGGCTGTTGCGAGATCCGCTCGGGTTCGTCTGGCGTTACGCTCTGGGCTGGCGCTCTGTCCGGTTCCTATCCGACCCGCTGCAACTCGGTGCGGCCTCGTTTGGCGAACTGGTTCATGAGCTGATCAGCGGCGCAATCATAGCGCTCGAGCCGACGCCGGGATTTGCGCGCGCCAGCGCCGATGAGATCGAAGCCGCGATCGCCGATGCGTCGACGGCGATCCTGCACGCATGGCCACTACAGCGTTCCGTTCCGCCACCCATCCTGTGGCGGCATACGGTGAGCGAGGCCGCGCGTCGCACTGCCAGAGGCCTCAACGCCGATGATCAGGTCAGATCCGATACGCGCAGTTGGACGGAGGTGCCGTTCGGGCAAGGCGGCGGCGCCGGGGAAGGCGCGCCGTGGGACACGACGATCACGGTCCCGATCGAGCAGACTGGCCTGGTGTTCGGCGGCCGCATGGATCGGCTCGATATTCGCGCCACCGGCGACGGCGCTCGGATCACCGACTACAAGAGCGCGAAGCCGCCTCCGAGACATCAACGCATTGCGTTGGGCCAGGGGCGAGAGCTGCAGCGCGTTCTTTATGCGATCGCGGCCCGTGCGCTGCTGCCTGAAGTCAGGACCGTAGTGGCGCGCCTGGTCTATCTCGCCGACGATCCGGCAATCTTCGAGCTCAAGGGCGACGAGCTCGATGCGGTGGTCGGCGAGGCGGCGGGTTTTCTGTCGGCGGCCATGACCATCCTGCGCAGCGGCCGGATCGCGCCGCGTTGGGAGCAGGACGCCGATTACGACGATATGCGCCTCGCGCTTCCTGCCGATCGCGAGACTTATCTGCGCCGCAAGGCTTCAGAGTTCCGGGCAGCCAACCAGCCGCTCAACAAGCTCTGGAGTGCCTCGACATGACGCTCGCCGATCAGGACGCCCGGCGCCAGGCCATGACCGATTTTTCCTCGATCCTGTTGGTCGAAGCGGCCGCGGGAACGGGCAAGACCTCGCTGATGGCCGGTCGTGTGGCGATGATGCTGGCGGCCGGCCGCCACCCTGGCGAGATCGCCGCCATCACCTTTACCGAGCTCGCCGCGAGCCAGCTCGCGCGCCGGATCAGGGAAACGGTCGATAAGCTGCTGGCAGGCGATGTTCCCGCGTTCATCGAGGCGGTTCTTCCGCAGGGCCTTTCGGAGCAGCAGCGCGAGGCGCTTGTCGTCGCTTTTCCCCGGCTCGACGAGCTCACGGCGACGACAATTCACGGATTTTGCCAGTCGGTCATCCGCAGCCATGGCGTCCAGGCCGGGCTCGACCCCGGCGCCCGTGTGGTCGATGCCACCGTCGCCGGCAATCTATTCATGGCGGAGCTGTCGGCGTGGTTTTCGCATCGGCTCGCGGCCGATGCCGCGGAAGGCGACCCGATTGTCGTGTTGGCTGAGGAGATTCCGCTTCAGGTGGTGGATCTCATCCGTGAACTCGCGAACCTTCGGCGCAAGCATCCCGACGCCCAACCGATCCGTCCGTCCGCCGGCGCGCGGCCCGACATTGATTTCGTCCAGGCGGTCGACGATTTCGACCGGTGGCAGACGAGCGCCGAACCCGACAAATGGCTTTCCGACATCGCGCACGAATTGCGCGGGCTTGCGCAGCGATATCATGACTGCCTCGCAAGCAAAGAGAGTTTCCGAGCCCTGTGGCGCCTCTGCGATCCGGGAACCGGCCTCCTCTTCGAGCGCAAAGGCCTGCAGCTAAAAACCTACGATGAGGCTGCGCGGGGCTTCGGCGCTCACCGCAATGATGTCGGTTCAAATGATGGCCGGGAGCTTTATGAAACCGTCGTCACCGCCTGGAGCGAGCTCGTCGGTCATATCGCCAGCACGTTGGTGTGCTCGCTGTCGACCTCCCTCGACCAGTTGCTGGAAAGCTATCAGGCGCGCAAGCGCGCTGCCGCCGTCCTGGATTTTGACGATCTGTTGATTCACGTCCGCTCGCTGGTCCGCGACCATGACGAGGTGCGCCAGGCCATCGGCCAGCGCTATCGCTACATCCTGGTCGATGAGTTCCAGGACACCGACGGCATCCAGAGCGAGATCCTGTTCTGGATCGCCGCGACCCAAGCGCGGCCAGGACAATGGGAGAAGTCGGAGCTACGGTCCGGGGCGCTCTTCCTCGTCGGCGATCCGAAACAGGCGATCTATCGCTTTCGCGGCGCCGACATAGAAGCCTACGAACTCTGCCGCCAGCTGATCGACGGCCAGGATCATGGTGCGGTGCTTGAGATCACCGCTAATTTCCGATCGCTGAAACCGATCATCGAGCATGTCAACGCCTGCTTCGAGCCGGTCTTTGCCAAGCCCTCGCAGCCCCGATATGTCGCGCTCGCACCGACCCTCTTCGAAGCGTCGCACCCGCTTCCCTGCGTCGCCCGCTTCACCGTCGAGGTGGCTACCGAGGGTCGCATCTACGCGGAAATGTTTCGCGAGACCGAAGCCGAGCGCGTTGCCGACATTTGCGCTGCCTTGATCGGCAATGTGTCGATAAAACGTGCGGACAAGACATCCACTCCGCTGCAGGCCGGCGACATCGCGCTGCTCTCTCCGGGACACACGGAACTGTGGCGTTACGAACGCGCGCTTGAGCAGCGCGGCCTCGCGGTATCCTCGCAAGCCGGCCAGACTCTGATGCGGCGGCAGGAAACGCAGGACATTCTGGCGTTGCTACGGGTCCTGGCGGATTCCTCCGACACGCTGGCCTTTGGCGCGCTGATGCGAGGGCCGCTGGTGGGCCTGAGCGAACAGGAACTGCTGGACATCACCTCAGCCCTTGTCGAGCAAGCCGACGGCCAACGCTTTTTCACTGTGCGGACGGATCCCGAGCTCGTGCAGCATGCTGTCGCCAGAGATATTCTCCTCGAGTTGCAGCGGCTTCGTCGGCGCGCCTCAATCGTGACCCCAAGCCTGATTTTGGCGGAGGCCATCGAACGCCTGAATGTTCGCGTGATCATGGCAGCGCGACATCGCAACAGGAATGCCCGCGCGCTCGTCAACCTCGACGCATTGATCGAGAGGGCGCGCGGCTACTCGATCGCTGGCCTGCGCGCTTTCATTCGCGATCTGCAGGAAGATTGGGAGCGCAAGGCCCGGGCGCAGGAAGGACGCATCGATGCTGCCAAGGATGCCGTCGAGATCGTCACCATTCATAGCGCTAAGGGATTGGAGTGGCCAATTGTCATTCCGGTCAATTCGACGACCGAACTCTACCGGCCGGATCAGTTCGTGCATCGGCAGTCCGACAACACGTTGCACTGGATGCTGGGGGGCGTCGCGCCGCCGGAGCTGGCTGCAGCGCGCGCCGCGGAAAGCCTGGAGGATGCCAATCAACGTGAGCGTATCTGGTACGTGGCATGCACGCGGGCACGGGATCTCCTGATCCTTCCCCACATTCCCCAGGCGTCCAAAGATTCCTGGTTCAGCTCGATAGACCTGCGTCAGCGGGACATTCCTGAGCTGGACCTTACGTCCTTTGCGCGGCGCGAAATGCCGGCACCGGCGTCTCTGACCAACGAGCAGTCTTCTGATATTTTTGCCGCCGAGCAACGGTGCGTCGAGGAAAGCGCGCCGCCGATAGTGTGGCGCCGGCCCAGCGAACATGATGCCGATCGACTCGGCGACCCTCTCGAGGGCGTCGTAACTTCGGAGAGCCACATTGAGCATTTCGAGGTGGCCGGTGCCGGCGCCCGCCGCGGCGTCATCCTTCACAAGCTGATGGAAGAGCTTCTTACCGGTGAGCTCGCGGGAGAACTCGGTGCAAGCGTTGACCGCGCTCGCGAACTGCTCAATCAATTGGTGACCGACGTAAATGACGATGAACCTCAGCCCGATCCTTATGAGATGGGAGCAGCGGCGCTCCGCGGGCTCGCTTTGCCGCAGATTGCCGAACTGCGGCCCCACCTTGTGCCCGAAATCGCAATCTGGGGGCGCGACCAAGCGAGCCTTATTGCCGGGCGGGCCGACGCTTTGGCGATCATCGAAGACCGTGTCGACGCTGCCATCGATTGGAAATCCGACGTCCATCCCGCACCTGCTGTGCGCGAAGCACATATGCGGCAACTGCGTGACTACCTGTCTGCGACCGGTGCCGTGCGTGGCGCAATCGTCTATCTGACAAGCGGCGAGATCACCTGGGTTGTCCCGCCATGACGGGATCATCTATTCGTCGAGGAAGCCGTTGGCGCCATGTTCTTCGATATCTGCAAATCCTGGGATGATGTTTCCGGCGAGGAGCTTCTCCTTCGACAGCAACCCGGCGTCCTCAAGCGCCTCGAAATCCGGCAGTTGGCGCAGCGTGTCGAGCCCGAACTGCGAGAGAAAATTTTTCGTCGTCACATAGGTATAGGGCGCCCCCGGCTGCGGGCTGCGCGGCCCCGAGGCGATCAGCTCCTGCGCGCGCAGCACGCCGATCAGGTCGCGCGACACCTCCTTGCCGAAAAAGCTCGACAGTTCTGCGCGCGTGATCGGCTGGAAATAGGCAATACACATCAGCACGAGCGCTTCGGATTGCGACAATTCTTTCGACCCCTCGCCCGCTGCCGTGCCGAAGGCGGCGCGGACGGCGTCGCCAAAGATTTTCTTGGTCCGGTGCTGCCAGCCGCCGGCGACCGCGACCAGCTCATAGGGGCGGCCGGCGAGTTCGGCGCGGATGTCGTCGATGATCAGCTCGATATTGCAGTTTTTTCCCACCACCCGCGCGAGGACACTACGTGTCACAGGTTCATTTGCCGCAAAGATCACCGCTTCGACGCGGCCCATCCACTCGCGCCAGCGCAGTTCTGGCGGCAGGTGGTCCAGTTCCGTGTCGAGCAGCAAAGGCTGTTCGTTCGACTTGCGGCGGGCAGACGCTTCGCTCATTGCTAGAGCCCAAACAGCCGAAAGCTGGGACGGCCGGAAAGCTCGCGCACGGCATCCAATTGTTGCAGCCGGTCGAACAAGCGCCGCGCCGCAAAGCGGGACAGGTTTTTGGTCGTCAGCGATCCGGAGACGGCGTCGTCGTCGAGCAGTCCTTGGATCACATCGCCCGCCCCCTTTGCCCTCAGCTTCGGTGCGACGGCGATGAGCCGCTCCGCACGACGCGACACATCGGCGGCCAATCGGCAGGCGTCGGCCGCGGCCGCAACGAGCGCGACGCAAACCGCCCGCTCAAACCCTTTTTCCCCCGGCCGAATGCGCTTGCCGCCGGCCTCGCGGCGAAAAGCCGGTCCGAAGGCCTGAGCCATCAGCAGCGGCAGCGGCCGCGGCCAGCGCAAGCTTTTTGCCAGCACCAGGTCGGCCAGCCACCAGGCAAAAAGCTCGGCATCGTGGCGCATGGCGACGGTGCGGGCGGCGAGCGCCGCGGCGGCGAACGGCGCCGGCCGCTGCGATGCCGCCAGTTTTTCGATCTCCGCGGAAAGCGCGGCGAGCGCCGCGTCGTCCCAATGCACTCCGAGCTGGTCGACGATCTTTTCGAGCCGGTCGGGGGCGGCGACCGACGGCTGCATGGCCAACTGCCGCCAGGCGCCAAGAACCGCGCCGGCGGGGCCGGTGTCGGCGCCGGCCGGGCGCAGGTACCAGGCATCGCGCAGCGCGGCCTCGTCTTCTGAGCGGCCGGCGAGCCGCATGCTGGCCGCGGCACAGCGAAGCGCCATCCGCTGCCGCCAGGCTCCGGCCCAGCTGGGCTGCGCGCGGGCGAGGCCGTCGAGCGAAGCCAGGGCGGCGCCGGCGTTGAAGGTGGCGTCAGCGTCGCTCGGCGCGCCGGCGTTTGCGAGCGCCCAGGCCGGGACGGCGGGCGGCGCAGAGGCAATGGCGGTCGCGGGATCGAGGCGAATCATGATTTGGAGGGTAAAGTGGCTGTGCGCTTTGCGCCATCAGTTTTGCACCAAAACGCACAGGCTGTCGGCAACAGATAACGAACGATAATCTTGCATTATCGTTCGTTGTGGCGTCTAGTGTAGAAATGGCCATTTTCGTCGAGCAGAAGCCCGAAAAACACGTCGACCCGACCTCCGGACCGTCCCACAGCACGGCCGCTATCATCGATCATTCGCCAGCAGAGGCGGTCGTCGACGATCTCCCCGATATCATCGATGTCGTGCTCGCCATGGGACAGCCGTCGAACGATTTTTCGGGGGAGAACACGGCAGCGGCCGCGCCGCCAATTGTCGGCCTTCCGGCTCATCTGGAAGGGCTCGCCGAGCGCGCTCGCGATTACGTCGAGGCGGCGAGCTTGGCCAACACCCGGCGCGCCTACGCCGCCGACTGGAAGCATTTTTGCGCCTGGGCGCGCCGCCAGCATCTCGATGTGTTGCCACCGGATCCGCAGGTCGTCGGCCTTTACATCACGGCCTGCGCGTCCGGAAAGGTAACAGGCGACAAAAAGCCGAACGCCGTCTCGACAATCGAGCGACGTCTCTCTTCGCTGACCTGGAATTTTTCTCAGCGTGGCCAGCCGCTGGACCGCAAAGACCGGCATATCGCCACGGTGCTCGCCGGCATCCGCAACAGCCACGCCTCCCCTCCCCGGCAGAAAGAGGCCATCCTGCCCGAGGATCTGATTGCGATGCTCGAGACGCTCGATCGCGGTACGCTGCGCGGCCTACGCGACCGCGCCATGCTGCTTTTGGGCTTCGCCGGCGGCTTGCGCCGCTCCGAAATCGTCGGTCTCGACGTCGGGCGCGATCAGACCGAGGATTCTTCGGGCTGGATCGAGATCCTGGAAAAGGGGTTGCTGGTGACGCTGCGGGGCAAAACCGGCTGGCGCGAGGTCGAGATCGGACGCGGCTCGTCCGACGCCACCTGCCCGGTAGTTGCCCTGCAGACCTGGCTGAAGCTGGCGCGGATCGCCCATGGTCCCCTCTTCCGCCGCGTCACCGGCCAAGGCAAGACGGTCGGCGCCGAGCGGCTCAACGACCAGGAGGTGGCACGGCTGGTCAAGCGCGCCGCTCTCGCCGCCGGCGTCCGCGGCGACCTGCCGGAAGGAGAGCGTGCAACAAAATTCTCGGGCCATTCGTTGCGCGCCGGTCTTGCCTCATCGGCCGAGGTCGACGAACGCTATGTGCAAAAACAACTCGGACACGCCTCGGCGGAAATGACTCGCAAATACCAGCGCCGACGTGACCGGTTCCGCGTCAATCTCACCAAGGCGTCAGGCCTGTAGGGCGGAAAGACCCCTCCCCTGCCGTTTGGATGCCGAGAATGCGTTATCGCCAGGATAGCTGGTCCTTCGGCAACCGACCACTCGGGTCGAATACAGTTAGCTTGTGCGGCAGATCCGGACCCCAGTCCCAAAGGACCAGGTTGCGATCCTCCATCTCGGCGCTCGGGGCGAAACTTGGGACCACGATGCCGGCGATATTTCGAGGCCGCAGCCGGTCATAAATGGACCAGGACGCCGGGCGCTCTCCGTCGCTAAGCGCCGTCGCCCAGGCGCAGGCCATGTCCTCGAGCGCGACAGAAAACTCTCCCCTCCCCTCTTGCGTTGTCAGATCCGCGATGTCGTCACAATCAATCTCATAGGAGCAAAGCACGCACGGATCGATCCGCTGCGCGAAGCCCTGGTTGGCTTCCTTGATCGCTGTCATGATGGTCAGTGCCAGATAGAGTGCCGGCACGCCTTTGGGATTGAATCGGGCGCCTCGGATCGCCGCTCCTTCGCCGGAAGTCGGCTTGAATGCCCAACGTGGATCGTGTGCGCGGTAGCAGGTTCTGACGAACCTCACGCAAACCCGCCAACGGCCATGTGATCGAGATAATCACGGACCGCTGCTGCCTTGCCGTCCTTCACCAGCGCTTCAGCGGTGCGTCCGCCAAAAGCTGGGAGCGGCTGAGCCCGATACCAGGCCATCGCCTGCTCCTTGCCGCCCGCCCAATCCGTCACGCGGCTGATAATCTCAAGCATTTCCCGTAGACGCCCCTGGGTCTTTACCGTGGCGCTGCGCTCTGAGCGATAAAGGGTCTCGCGCGCTAGACCGGCAGTCTGGGCCAACTGGCCTTTGGACATGCCAAAACCGTCCGCGACCTGCTCGATCGCAATCTTCCCGTTCCGGTCCATATAAGACAAGATGAGAGGTCCATTCTGCTCGGGGATCTTGAGTGCATGAGCCACAGATTTCATCCCACCATATTGAGAGTCATATTTCCTGTGCAAATGATATGGCAATTCTCGACAGCTTTCAAGCTCAGGGACTGAACCAAGCTGCTGCCACCGCCCTAGCACGCACGCGGATCAAGCCGACCGTGCGCGCGATCATGTCAAGGCAGCAAGTTCGGCGAACACCCGCCGCGCCTATACCACCGACTGGAAGCTTTTTTGCGCCTGCTGCCGGCGTCAGTCGTTTGATCCGCTGCCACCAGACCCACAAATCGTCGGCCTCTACATCAAGGCCCAGGCCTCGGGATCGGCAAAGGACGCAAGTCGGTGTCGACCATCTAGCGCCGCCTGTCGTCGCTGACCTGGAACTATACGCAACGCGGTCAACCGCTCGATCGGAAGGACCGACGGCCCGGTCGTCGCCCCGCAGACCTGGCTCAAGCTGGCCCGCATCGCGCATGGCCCCCTCTTCCGCCGCGTCACCGGTCAGGGCAAAGCGGTGGGAGCCGAACGGCTTGACGATCAGGGGGTGGCGCGCTGGTCAAACGCTCGGCCTTGGCCGCCGGCGTGCGCGGGGATCTTCCCGAGGGCGAGCGCGGCCAAAAGTTTTCTGGCATTCGCTGCGCGCGGGCCTCGCGTGCTCAGCCGAGTCGACGAGCGCTATGTGCAAAGCAACTCGGCCATGCCTCAGCCGAAATGACCCGCCGCTATCAACGCCGCAGAGACAGGTTCCGCGTCAACCTCACCAAGGCGAGTGGGCTGTAGGAGATAGGGAAAAGCCCCTCCCCTTTTGAATCGAAAGACGAGTTGATTTCCGTCAAAGGTCCCACCAACCTTACCAAGGCGTCGGGGTTGTAGAAGAAGCCCTCCCCTCCCCCGCAACGACCCGGAGGGAGGCGATCAGGTCGGCTTGGACGATGACAACGCCTCATCAAGCACAACGATCGCGGCGTCCAGACTGTCGGCGGCTGACGCTTCGTAGTCGGGCATGATCATCAACTGCGCGATTGCACGACTAACGAATTCCCGATTCAGCTTTTCCAACCGTTCCCTGGTGCTCGCGACCTGTTGCGGAAACGCACGCAAGGCATCCACGACTGCGCCGAGTTGCGACCGGGCTGCGGCTGCGATGTCGAAGATGTCACGGGGCCTGGCTTCGGAGCCGCGATAGTAGACCTTCTTGGCAATGATTTCGGGAATGGTCTCGAGCCGAACCGTCTTCCCTTCGATATCATATGTCTTGAAGGGCGCCTTTGTCAGTGCTCCGGCTACGATGAAGTCGATTTCGCCGATGCCTTCGAAGGCGAACTTTTGAAATCGAAGCCCGTCACCCTGATAGTCCGATGGCATCAGCTCAAAGCGTAGGCGGCTTCTGGACGGGTCGATGAAGCCGAGCAGTTGCGGGTCATTGAGGAAAACATCGATGTCATGGCTTTCACGATGACCAATCTGGATCATCATAGCCGTCCCACCACCAAACGACCATTCGAAGTCGTAACCGCCCGCATTCTCCCGAAGCTGGTCAATCAGATCGGCAGCGATGCCAAAAAGCCACCGCCAGTCGGAAGGGCGCCGGCTAACGTGTGGGGACATCACGCAGCGAGCGGATAGCTCTCGCCGGACCAGGCAGAGAACGCAGCGGCAAAGGCCTTCAGATCAGGAACCGGGATGTCGTGCACGACAGCGAACTCGATCTGCAGTGCGGGGGGGACCTCGCCGAGAAAGGCGCTGACATGGCCAGGATGCTGTTTGGCCAAATCGATATCCGCCAGGCAATGAGCCAGCGCCGCGTCGTCCAACTGCACGCTGTAGGGCGCGTTCACGGTCGTCAGGATTGATGCCAAATGCTTGCTCATAATGGCCGTAAGATAATCGTTTCGGGTCGGAGACACAAGGTTACCTCCATCGCCGTAGAGTGGTCGATAGCCTCGCTATCGATAAGAGATCCTTTATCGATAGCAATTGATCTCGCCATCCAAATCGCGGATCTCGTCCCTTCAACTGCGGCTCCGGGGCAACTATACATCCGCAAGGCCAGAGGTAGTCCCGAAGGGGCCACGTCAGGGCCTCTTCCTTGATCGCAGGGCGTTAGTTTCACGTGAGTCGAATCCGGCGGCGCAAGTTGACTGCAGTCAACTGCGGACGGGCGATTTCTCTGTTAACCTCTCGTTAATATTAAATTTGTTGCCGGAACGAAAGAATCAGAGCTACATGCGGTTGGTGGGCCGTATCGGCTTTCAAAACGCATGTGCGGAAGATTTCGATGAATGTGATAATCCGGGAAGAGATTGCAGAGGTCGATCTGCTAATCACCCAACAGGCCAATGACCTCTCTGCAATGCTTCACGAACATCGGCTCGAAATGTTCCCGCCGAATGCACAAAAGACATTGCGACCGTTCCAGTTGGCGGAGGCTGCGCAATATCTCAATGTAACGAGCGGTTATCTCAAGAATTTGTCTCTCGAAGGCAAGGGGCCACAGCCGATGGTAACACCGTCCGGCCGCCGTTCCTACACGGCCCTGCAGCTACTGGAGATGCGACAGTATTTGGATCGAAACAGCCGGGCGGCAGCGAAATATGTTCCGCACCGTCGAAGCGCGGAACACCTGCAGATAATTGCGGTCGTCAATTTCAAGGGCGGCTCCGCAAAAACGACGACGGCAGCCCACCTGGCACAGCATTTGGCACTGACCGGGCACCGAGTTCTGGCCATCGACCTTGATCCGCAGGCCTCGCTTTCCGCCCTGCACGGCTTCCAGCCGGAGATCGACCACAACGAATCCCTCTACGAAGCCCTGCGCTATGACGACGAGAGAAAGCCGCTGTCGGCGCTAGTGCAGAAGACCAATTTCCCGAATCTCGATATCGTGCCCGCGAATCTCGAGCTGCAGGAATTCGAATACGATACTCCCTTGGCCCTCGCTCAAAAGGACGGCTCCATGGGCCGCATCTTTTTCGGACGTCTCGACGAGGCCTTGGGGGATGTTGCAGACCACTACGATGTAGTCATCATCGATTGCCCGCCTCAGCTCGGTTATTTGACACTGACGGCGCTCTCTTCATCTACCGGCATCCTGATCACCGTGCATCCACAGATGCTCGATGTGATGTCGATGTGCCAGTTCTTGCTGATGATGGGCGAGGTCATGGGCACGCTGAAGAGGGCGGGAGCCAACATGCGGCTCGACTGGCTTCGTTACCTTGTTACCCGCTACGAGCCTACTGACGGCCCGCAGAGCCAGATGGTCGCCTTCATGCGATCGCTGTTCAAGCAGCATGTGCTTGTCAACGAGATGCTGAAAAGTACCGCGATCTCGGATGCAGGGATAACGAAGCAGACGCTCTACGAGGTCGAACGCTCCCAGTTCACCCGGTCAACGTATGACCGCGCGATAGAATCGGTGCATCGCGTCAACTCCGAGATAACGGAGTTAATCCACAAGGCATGGGGGCGCTGATGTCCAGGAAGAACCTGCTGACCTCATTCACGGATCGAAAGTTGACCGCAGTCAACTCAGATCCGGCGAGTGATCTCTCGCCAGCAATGGAGCGAAACCGCAGCCGCGGTGCTTTCGGAGCCATTACGAGGTCGATCGACGAGCTAGCCGAGAAGGCGCAGGCGGCAAAAGACATTGAATCTCGACTCCTAGAAGGCGCTACGGTCATTGAACTCGATCCTGACATGATCGACATCTCGTTTGTCTCAGATCGCATAGGTGATGATAAGGAGGCCTTTGACGATCTGGTGGAAGCCATCCGGCAGAGGGGGCAGGATAGTCCAATCCTAGTGCGTCCGCATCCCGGCTTAGCCGGCCGTTACATGACAGTATTTGGCCACCGGCGGGCACGGGCTGCTAAGGCGCTCGGGAGACCGGTGAAGGCGGTCGTCAAGGAACTGGACGATAGGGACCATGTAATCGCCCAAGGGCAGGAAAACAGCGCCCGGGCCGATCTCTCGTTCATTGAGAAGGCCGTCTTTGCTGGCAACCTGGAGCGCAACGGCTACGACCGCGAAGTCATCATGGCAGCGTTGTCTGTCGACAAGACCGTGGTCTCGAAGATGATTTCTGTCACCAAGGACATCCCGGCGGAAATCATCAACGTTATCGGAGCCGCCAAAAACAGCGGCCGAGACCGTTGGTACGATCTCGCCAAGAAAGTCAGGGAGGGGGGCGTTACCGTCAAGGAACTGATGGCATCCCCCGATTTCAAAGCAGCTCCAAGCGATGACCGATTGGAAATGCTGGCCCGACATCTGGCGGGGAAACCCTCAGGCAAGCTTCCGGCACCCGATCGGAGAGGGCCGATCAAATCCTGGGCGCCGACGGATAGATCAGTCAGCGTCACACTAAAGAAGTCCGCGAAAAAGGCCGTCGTCACCCTTGAGGCTCCGGATGGGCCGCGTTTCGCTGAGTTCATCACCGGACAACTGGACGATCTCTATGTGGCCTTCCGGATGTCCACCAAGGAAGCAACGGGAGACTGAAACCGCAAAAGAAAAAGGCCCCCGAACGTCACCGTCGCGGAAGCCCTTCTCATCCTTTAGCAAGCTGAGAATCACATTTTCGCGAATCACTGTCAAGCGTTTTAAGCGTCGGTTCGGCGAGCAGATTTCTTTTGCCTAACTGAAGGCGAAGGAAGAAATGGAGACGGGTATTGCAACGACGCCCTTTGGGCGGCGGCCGATGTCGCTTGCCATGCTGGCAGCGCAAAACGATTCACGTGAAATCCCCAAAGGCAGGGTTGTCGACAAATGGCAGATCTACCGCAACCTCTGCGAGGGCAAGAGCATCGTCGGCATCGGCGATCGTGCGCTGGCCGTACTGAATGCTTTGCTATCATTCTATCCTGACAGCGAATTGAGTGAGGAAAACGACCTGATCGTCTTTCCCTCGAACGCACAGCTGTCGCTCAGGGCGCACGGAATGCCCGAGCCCACAGTCAGGCGGCACCTGGCGGCTCTTGTTGACTGCGGGCTGATCATCCGTCGGGATAGCCCGAACGGCAAGCGCTACGCCCGCAAGGGCCGGGGAGGGGAGATAGAGGAAGCATTTGGCTTCTCCCTGGCGCCCCTGCTGGCCCGTGCTTACGAGTTCGAGGCGGCGGCCGAGCGTATTCGCGCCGACAACAGGGCGCTCAGGCTTATGCGCGAGCGGATCACCTTGCATCGCCGTGACATCCACAAGCTGATAGAGGCGGCCCTTGACGAGGATGTCCCGGGAGACTGGGGAGGCCTGTGGAAGCGTTTCCGCGGCGTTGTGGAGGCAATTCCGCGCCGAGCTTGTATTGCCGAGCTCGAGCCCATCGTTGCCGATCTGGCCGCCTTGCGTGATGATGTGGATAAGCTGCTGGAAAACCATATGAAATCCACGAATCCGATCGGCAATGACTCTCAAAACGAGCGGCAGCAATCTGATTCAAATACCGACTCTATTTTTGAATTTGAACCTGCTTTAGAGAAAAGCGGGGCAACGGCCGAGCCCAGGACGAGGACCGCAGAGGCGCCTAAAACATACCCGCTGGGGATGGTGCTGAAGGCCTGCCCCGAAATTGGGGATTATGCCGTCGACGGCATCGGCAATTGGCGCGATCTCATGATAACCGCCGCTCAGGTGCGGGGATATCTGGGCGTTTCGCCGTCAGCGTATGAGGAGGCTTGCCATGTGATGGGCCAGGAGGTCGCGGCGATCGTGATTGCCTGCATCCTACAAAGGGCGCAGCACATCAGCTCGGCCGGCGGCTATCTGCGGGTACTGACCGAAAAAGCGACGGCAGGGCAGTTCTCAGTCGGGCCGATGCTGATGGCGGCGCTGAAGGCGAACGGGGCGACGGCGAGGATGACGGGATGACGGTCGCCAATCCCGCAGCTTATCGCTTTGCGCTTAGTTCAAGCGCGAGAGAGCGGTCTTGTCGATCGTTAGCGCCACGGCAGGCCAAGCTCGCCGCCACGCGGGAGTGGCCGTCGGTGATGAGCGCCGCGATTCTGCTCGAGGCTTGGCAAAACATCGAAGTGCTGCAGCACGCCGCCTGGCTAGGGCCGCTACTGGTGGCCGCGCTCCTGCGGTAGGAAGGCGCTTGCCGCGCACCATCTCTCCAGCCTGCATCTCGGCGCCAAAAACATTCCGAGGGAGCGGCGGCAGGCGCGCAATCGGAGCGATCGCCTGCTGGCCTCTCTCGATGCCATTCACGATGCAGCAGTGGCCTGAAGGAGCATGACTGTCTCGTGCTGGCGAAAAGCCAGATGGAGCGGCAGCTCAAACAACGGCGCTCCAACTCGAAATTGGCCGACCTGGTCGAACTGGTGGTCTCGCGGCCACTTGTCTCGACAAGCCTGATCCAGGACGGGCTGAAGGTGACAGAACAGCGAGCGCTCAACCTGGTCGGCGAGCTCGACCTGCGCCAGATGACGGGCAGGGGAAATTTTCGGGCATGGGGAATTGTTTAGTCCGCAGCCATTCGCTACTAACTTTACGAAATTATCGAACTTGACGAACTTGCGATCTGCAACCATATTGGTGCCAGCAGGAGGTTGTCATCATGGTCGCTCCAAAACGCAGCAATCATAGCGGGAACGCATCGCAGGCGGGAGTCGCCACCCTGAGCTTCACGACAAAGCTTCCGGCACAGGCAGACTTCAAGAAGGTATTGCTCGAACGCTATCAGGAAGCGATCGCACGCAGCCGTAAGATCGGCCACCGCGTATCGTTTCGGGTAGAGGTCGATCCGGCGGCTGATGCGCAGACGATCACGCCGGTCGAAGAGCAACCGATGGCTTCAGACGATACCTTTCCCGTCGAGGACGCGGGCATGCCCGATGCCGAACTCGAGGCGGCTCTTGCCGGAGCGCGCGCGCGCGGCCGCAAGCGTGTCGCCGAAATTGTCGCAGGCAAGGAGATGCTGAGCGCGGATGCCTTTGCCAAGCTGCTTGGCACGTCGCGCGTGACGGTCAACGCCAGGCGGCAAAGCGGACAGGTACTCGGGATCGATGGGGCCAAACGTGGTTTCCGCTTTCCTGTCTGGCAACTCGACAAGGACGGTCGTCCCTTAGGCGCATTGCCGGCGCTGCATGCCATGTTGGGCAATAGTGCCTGGGCCGTCTATCGGTTTCTGGTGTCGCGCCATGGTGCCCTCGATGGGCGGACCGGCCTTCAAGCCCTTCAAAAAGGCGATGACGCCTCGGTTTTGGCCGCGGCGGAAGGCATGGCCAGGGGCGATTTCGATTGAATGCCCGGCGTTCCACCTCCACCCGATTTCGCGCGCGCAAAGCTCGAAATCGAGACCATACCGCGGGGTCGGACGTTCGGTCGGATCTACTGGAGCACCTATCCTGATCCATTGGGGTACGGGAAGTCGCCGAGCCGGTTCAGCGATCCTCGACGCCGTCTTGACGCCAACCGGTTTGGCGTTCTTTACCTCGGTGACTCCCTGAAGGTGTGCTTCCTGGAGACCGTGCTTCCGCGACCGCCGCGAAGGAATCCTTGACGATCTTCCAATAGAGGAGGTGGAGCTGACCCGACGGCGCTACGCGGAGATCGCGACCACGACAGACCTACGCCTGGTCGATCTCAGAGGCGACAATGCCGTTCGGATGGGTGTGCCGACCGATGTCGTTCGGGCACAGCGCCAGAACCTGGCACGCCGGTGGTCTCTGGCGTTTCACGAGCACCCATCTGAGCCCGACGGGATCATTTATCCCTCACGCCTCAATGAGGCGACCAATCTTGCCATTTACGATCGCGCGGTACCGAAGCTTCAGGCGAAGCGTGTTACGGCCCTTCTCGGCGCGCGAGGGCTGGCTCAGGTTCTGGAGGATTTCAGAGTGGGGTTGGTGTAAAGATCCAGCTCGGATCCGTATCGCTTGGCGAAGAGGGCTGTAGCGCCAGAAGCGTCCACTAAGCCGGTGCAACGGAACGACCGGGGTGAGCCTGAGCCGAACGACCACTATCGAGATGCATTTGGCTGAAGTAGCCGTTCCGCTGGCGCCCCTTTGCGGCATTGCGCAGGGGGTCTGCTAACCCGAAGCTTTTGCGGCACCCGTTGCCTCGACGATTGTCGACCACCTCCGCCGACGTTGCGACTCCGGCTCCGATGGTCCCAGCTTTCCTGAGTTCCCACCCACATAGTCCAATATCTAATATCTGGCTCCCTTCTTTAAGTGCCGGGAACCGCAAAAGGTGTTGCCCACCCCAAGCGGGATGGATCTGGAGGTTCTTCTGGATTTCGTGATTGTATCCAATGGTATACCGCTTACCACTTTGCGATTTCTTCGATATGGAAAAGAATAATTGGAATCGGGAACGGGGGGTGCTGGCATGGCGAGATCGACGGTCGTCGCAAAGATTGAGCAGAAGGCTGGTCAGAAGCCGGATAGCAAGACCGTCTTGGCCGGGAGCCACTCGAAAGAGCTTTTCTTCGCCGTTGTCGGTCCAGTAGGGGCAGGCGCGTCGCAGGCGATCAAGGCACTGCAACGCGTTTGCAAGTCCGGCGGCTATGAAGTTGAGCTGATCAAGGCAAGTGACTTGATCCGAACCTGGGCACATGAGAACGGCCTCGCCTTCCCTGATGTCGGGCCCAAGACCTTGGAAGTGGTCACCGAGTTGCAGAACCTCGGTGACTCCATGCGCGAGCACGACATGGCAGAAGTCGCCAAGGCGGCGATGCGCGAAATTGCACAGCGACGTGCTGACCGCACCGGTCAGACGTACGTCAAGGGCGAGAAGGTCATTCCCGACAGCGTCAAGCGCGTCTACCTTATCGATTCGATAAGGCACCCGGCCGAAATTCACCTGTTGCGCAGAACGTACGGCAACGCCTTCGGGCTGATCGGCGTCGTTTGCGAGGAGGGCGTGCGTCGCGCACGAATCCTCGAGAAATACTTCCGCGGGCCGGAGAAGGGGCTGCCCGAAACACAGAACGCAGTCGATCGTTTCATGGATCGCGACTCGGACGACTCCAACCGCAAGCATGGCCAGCATGTGACCGAGGCGTTCTACGAGGCGGATTTCTTTATCGACAATACCCGTGATGACCCGAACGGCACCAAGAACCTGCTCGACACCGATTTGAGCAGGTTCGTTAGCATCATCTCGCATGATCGTGTGGAGCGGCCCACCATCGAGGAGACCGCGATGCACCATGCCCACTCCGCGCGCGTGCGTAGCGCCTGTCTATCCCGGCAGGTGGGAGCGGCATTGGTCGACGCCGATGGAACCGTGGTCGCGACCGGAACGAACGAAGTGCCGGCGGCGGGAGGCGGCGTCTATGGCGAACGCTTCGCGACGTCGAGCAGAGGCAATGACGATCATCGTTGTGCTTTCCGCGCCGAGGCGTATTGCAGCAGCAATCGTGAGCAAAACGATATCATCGACAACTTGATCGAGGTCCTTCCAGAGCTGAAGCAGGTTGCGGACAAGATCGAACTGGCTGCGCGCATCCGGAAGACTCGGCTGGGGGGCCTTATCGAGTTCAGTCGTGCGGTTCATGCCGAAATGGATGCGTTGCTGTCGGCCGGACGCGAAGGTGTTTCGACCGTCGGTACCCGCCTCTTCGTCACAACATATCCGTGCCACTATTGCGCCAGGCACATCGTCAGTGCCGGCGTGTACGAAGTTCAGTTCATCGAGCCGTACCCCAAGAGCCTGGCCAGAAAGCTGCATAGCGATTCCATCGAGGTGACCCCGTCCGAGTGGATACCGCCGGTCGCAAAGAGCATCGCTGCCGCGCGAGCACAGATGCGTACCGCTTCGGACGTCGATAAGGACGACGTTAAGCTCAACGAGCCTAAGGTGCTTTTCAGACCGTTCGTAGGGGTCGCACCGCGGATGTACGTCCGTGCATTCGAGAAGACGTGGCAACTTAAGAATAAGACAAGCGGAGAATTTGAGATGCGGGCACCAGAATGGGGTAGCGAATGGGCCACCTTAACGGTAGGCTATCCCGAACTCGAAGCAGCCTTGGCGAAATAGCGTGGCGAAACCGCAACTCACACTCGTCGAGAATACCGGAAGCTGGCATGGCCGCGTCGATGGTCGCGTTGTCGCGCAGACGCATGAGGTCACCACCCGTCATACTGTCCAGAGCTTACCACGTGCCGATCAGCTTGATCTGTTCGACGCGCCTGCCCTTCCCGATTTGCGCGTTTTCGTCGTTGCCATGGATACCGTGCACGGCCGGACGCTTCAGAAGGCCGTGCTGTCTAACAAGCCTAGGTCGGTGATTGATCTGCGATACGCGGCCCGTTTTGACCAATACGGATCCGACAGGGACACGTTATTCGCCTATTTCAAGTCGGTCGGCTCTTACTACGCCTTGGACTCGATGCCTTGGCACGACCTTTCGGTCCGCGACTTCATGACGGAGGGTGGCGTTCAGGTTCCCCGAGTTCATCATGAGTTGGTTGAGCTCGATAGAGGGGCAGTGATGTTCTTCGTTCCGAAGCCACAGCACGCCAGCATGCTCATTGCATATCTGAACCGGATGCTCTCGGCCAAAGCCAAGAGCAGCTGGCGGATCGAGCAGATCGCATGATTTTAGAGGGAATGTCCGCCTCGAATGGTGCCGCCGGCTCCCGAGTTCGTGTCGCGCCGCCTCTTCTTGCCTCATATCGGGCAGGAAACATCGCCCAGCGGAATCATGCCGTGAAGCCAAACACGGAACGGCATCTACAAAAGCTTAGCCATACCGAGCGGTACAACATTGTCAGGGAGCGTCGGCATGCGCTCGCCGGTAAGTCGGGCAAATAGCTCGGGGGCCATGCCAAGATTGGCAAGCAGGTGGTGCATGAAAATCGTGTCACGGTTGGAAACCCAGCTGATGGCCGCGCGCAGCAACTCCGGTTCCTCGACCGCAACCCGTTCGTCGTAGCGCTCCGCCTTAGCTTGTCCTGTCTTTACCAGTTGGATGTTGGCGGTGCGATATTGCGCAGCGTCGATCAGGCCCAGATCAAACGCGCGGCGGGCAATGGCGCGCACCGAAACCTTCCAACGAAGCTTCATTGTAAACAGAGCATTCCAATCGAGAGCCCGCCGACTTCGGGGAAATTCACGCGCGAAGGCAGTGCGCGGGATCAGAAATGCGCCGGCGAACCGGTGCGCTTCCCCTTCAGTGACGCTGTCGCCGGTCACGATGCCTTGGTGCATAATCAGGTGAGCTGCTTCGTGTGCGAGGTCGAAGCGCAAGCGGGCGCCCGCAGCTTTCGCGGTTGAGCGAACGATGATAGGTCGGCGCCGAGCCATTGACAGCGCATCGATGCGGTCAGTGAGATCGTCGAAGTGGACCACCACCGCACCAGCATTCTCCACAACACGCATCATGCTGGTGATTGGACCGTCGAGGCCCAAGCCCCAATGCTGTCGAGCATTCTCGGCGATGCGCTCAATCGCGTCGGGCGAAGCGGGGCGCGCTTCCTCTGGAAAGTCGACGATCGGCATGCGAACTTGGCCCTCGAGCGCGTCAACCAGCGCTTCTAACGCTGTCCCCCGGGCCACCGCCTGCGCAATCAGCGCTCTTGGGGCGCTCGCCAGCCGACGGAAGTGGCAGTCTTCTTCACGGACGGGGTTTGTCGCCGGCGTTGCGAAGAACGCGGACGTCACCGCAAGCGCGGCTGCCAAAGCATCGCGCATCTCGTCGGTTGGTTCTTTGGCGCCCGTTTCAAGCTGATGAACAAACTGCCGGCTAGCGGCCACGAGCCCGCCCAACTCATCGAGCGACAGCCCTGTGATCAGTCGCGCCAGTCGGAGCTTGTCACCGTAAAAGAAACGTGCTCGACCCGCCGGGCCTTGGCCCGGCGCACTTCCCTTCGTTGTCACGCCTAAACCCCGTCGGAAGAAGAGGCGATATCGTCGCCGCGCTCGTCCTCGTCTTCCCGATGATCGCCGACAGACGGCGATGAAAGTTCAATACCCTCTGGCCGTGCGTCATCGAGCAACACGATCAAAGGCTCTGCCTCAGCAAGGGGCAATGGCCACACGACTTCGGGCTGGTTGTTGCGTAGCGCGACGAAGCTAGCTCCGAGGAGGGCGCCATCCATGTCGGTCGTTACACCGATTCGAAACAGCATGCCGGCCGTAGGGATGCCTGGCTCCAGATCGAGCTGCAGTTGCTCGAAGGGAGTGGCAACCGAGATCTTTGCGGTAGGCTCTGCTGGATCTCCGCGCCAGAAGCGCATCGGAACACCGCCGATGCTGAACTGGAAATGCTTGCCGGGATCAATCACTCCCAGCCACTCGAAACCCGGTGTGCCCGCAGTTCGCGCGATCTGGAAGCAGCCGTAATTATAGGCGCAGACTCCCAAGGTCCAATTGTCGTCACCTATTGTGGGGTCAAAGCGATCGACCGCACTGCCACGGCCCAGCGCGAGCAACTGTGCAACCTTGACCAGCCGTTCTACCGTCAACTCAGGGTGATAGTCCCAAGGTAGCATCGCCATTCCTTCTTTTCCGAATCGGGCATTTTTAAGAATTTGTCAACCATCCGGATTATTGTCAAGCACTACGTGGGACGAGCCTCAATATGCTAGCAAGCTGGAAAAATGCGAAAACCCACTCAGGAGAAAGAACGGCGGGTTTTGGACGTGGCGGTTAAAACGTTAAACGGCTGGCATGAGGCGCGAAGCTGACCCCCCGCCTTTTGGAGCAATTTTGCACCCCGAAATACATCCTGTTCGACCGCCTGTAGGAGTTCGTTAAAGGGCATGGCCCGGCCGAACAGGTAACCCTGGCCGGCAGCCGAGACGACGAAGCGTCGCGGCCTGCTCTCCGCTCTCAATTCCCTCGGCGACGAGTTTGAGGCCAAAGCCCAGACCCAGGCTGACGATTGCCTTGACGATGGCTACGTCGCCGGCGCGGGTCGCCATTCGGTCAACAAAGACGCGGTCGATCTTCAGACACGTATGGCGAGTGGAACGGTAAAGTGGTTCAACGCGACCAAGAGCTTTGGCTTCATTCAGCCCGACGGTGGTGGACAGGATGTTTTGTCCAAATTTCTGCTCTCGAGCGCGCTGGCGCGTCGACGCTCGTTGACGCCAGAAGGTCAACTATAGGATAGAACAAGATCGGCGGACCGGCAAATCGTCGGCCGGCAACCTGAGCAAGGCTGGCTGAACCAGCCATGTGATTTAGGCAAGCGCATCAGGCACGCAAGCTTCAAGCTTCAGTGCACCAAAGAGGACAGGTCTGGTGGCCTACCGGCACGTCGTTGAAGTGTCACCTTTGCTAACCCGTATGCGCGGTGCGTCGGATGTTTCCTCCCATTCGTCTGGCGCGTTCCCTCTGGAGGTTTTGACCTTCATACCTGGCCGGACCCTTGGTTCGGCCTTTTTCTTGCGCGCGAGAAACTGGAAAACTGGGGCGACGACGTCCGGCCACTGATTGGCCATCCCGCTACCAAGATCGTCCAATATCGCGTTGCCGGTTCACCGGTGAACTGAGAACCATGGTCAGAGCTGTCAAGCCAACGGCTTATCTTCGCCAGCCCGGCAGGCGAAGACTTGTACATGGCCCTTTTCTCGGCCTGCCGGTCTCTCCGGTCATGCAGGCTTGTCGAAGACCATAGGCAATCCACGTTTAGACGCCATCTCGACGACCAGTTTTTCGATTGCTAGATCGGAAAGGCGGGTCTGCAGTGTCGTACGAATCCGCTTGACCAGTTCGTGCACCGGCAAAGGTGCGAGATCCTCGGCATCGTCGAGAAGCCGACTGACTTCAATCACAACGTCAGCATCGATGTCGCCCGGCAAATCTCGCATATCCCATCTCCGATCGCGTTACTTACGGTCTTCCTGACCAATGTCGCTTAAGATGAACGTCGGGTTGTTTCCCGCGATGGCAGGACTCGATGCTCTGTTGCGGGCTGAACAACCCCGGTCATCGCTGTGCTGGCGTGAAGCTCTACTTTTCCGGCTACTATCAACTTGCCCTCAGTCGCTGCGTAGGATGTTCGCTTCCAACGCCGCTGCAACGAAGGCCCGTCTCGCAACCGGCGTTTGAGCTTCACCGCGCAGAACCTGAAGACATGCATCCATAGCCAGTTTTCGCTTCGTCGTCTGATGGGGGAAACTGCGCAGCAGGATCGCGGCTGCGTCGTTCACGTCGAATATGACGCGCTCACGCTCCTGCCGGCCAACTTGCACCACCACGGGCCGGACGAACCTGCTCGACATGCAATTACACTTTCAATTCAGACCATGACACGGACTTCGCGTATCATGACGTTGGGTCAGTTTATACAGGTATTGGCTAGGCACCGAAGAGAAACTGCAGTTGCTCAATCTCGAGAGAAGTTGCCTGCCCCAATTTCAGCAGACCGCTACCTGAATCCCGAGGGGGCCTCGGTCTTGTTACGCAAGAAAGCACAGCGGAATTCTGTCGCGTCCGGAAGGTGAAGCGGCGCTGGGTCCAGGCTCGGGCTTTCCTGAAGGCCGAGCCTTCCTTCCTGGGTGCCGGCCTCGAAGCGGCCGCTGCCGCAATGGCGACGCTTCCAAGGCGCGGGTGCCGGGAGAGAAAGAAGGCGGGCGGGTTGGGGTGGCGGGTGAACGGCCGGGAGAGAGTCTTCCGGCGCCCGCCGAGGAGCGACACTCATGACCCAGATGGAAATTCACACGCCAAAGCGCAACGACCGTGCCGGTTACAAGGTTGACGTCAGCCGCGGCCAGCGCATCGGCCGCGTCTCGTCAGAATGGTTCAACCGGCCGGCGGACGAGCGATACCTGTCGCTTACCGACCTCCGGAATTCGGTAAAGAGCCGATCGGAGCGCAGCAAGACCCGCATCGTCGAAAGTGAGCTGATCCGCGTCGAGGCCAGCCGCGACGATCCCGAGCGCCTGAGACTAATGCTACCCGATGCGCGTGCGCCTGTTGCCCCCACGCATTGGAGTTTTGGCCAACTCGCCAGCCTGGTCGGCGCGCCGGCCACCTATCTGCGCCAGCTACCGGCTCCGCTAGCGGCGATCAACCTACAGCATGGTCTCCTCAACCATCGCGCCGAGCAGGTCAAGACACTGGAGATCGAGAACGGACGCCTCGAGTTGCGGGCGGTAACAGGCCCTGATTACGGCAGAATATTTGACTCAGAACTGGTGGACGCCGTTCAAAAGATCGCCGGCAACGGAACCGGAGACACGCGCTGGAAAGTGCCCGGAGTGCTCGACTGGTCGACAGGGATCTACAATCCGCACGTCGACATCTCCAGCGACACCACCACGCTCTACGCGTCTGATCGCGATATCTTTGTCTTCCTCGTCGACGATCTGAACCCGATCGAGGCCGGGCAGCTGCCTAATGGGGAACCGGATCTCTATTTCCGCGGCTTTTATTGCTGGAATTCCGAAGTCGGCGCCCGCACCCTAGGGATCGCCAGCTTCTATCTGCGCGCGGTTTGTCAGAATCGCAATCTGTGGGGCGTGGAAGATTTCGAGGAAATCACCATTCGCCATTCAAAATACGCCGCCTCCCGGTTCGCCCTAGAAGCCGAGCCGGCCCTCATCCAGTTTGCCGATTCCTCGCCCATGCCGTTCGTCAACGGCATCAAGACGGCGCGGCAACGCATCGTTGCCCGAGACGACGAAGACCGCCAGGGCTTCCTGCGCAAGCGGGGCTTCTCCAAGTCCGAGACCGCGAAGATCATCGATACTGTTCTCATGGAGGAAGGCAGACCACCGGAATCGATCTTTGATTTCGTGCAGGGCATCACGCGGGTCGCGCGCGACAAGCCGCATCAGGATGTCCGCCTGGACCTGGAGGGCAAAGCCAAGAAGCTTCTCGATCTCGCCGCCTGATCCTGCGGAGGCCGGCAGCGAAAACTGTCGTTGTCGGCCTCGCCTCCGGGCCGTCTCCATCGATCCCAGCGCCGTCCTCCGAAGTAAGAGGACGGCGCTTTTTTCGTTTGAGAACCCGGTGAAGCCAACATGCTGGAAGGATGCACCTCCGGCGGCTCGGCCTCGTCGAGGTCTGAGCCGGGGCCGGGTCGGCGTGAGGCCTGGAGGCAGAGGGGGGAGGGGAGGGTTTTTGACGGGCTTGGAGGTTCGGGGAGAGGCCCCGGGCCGCCCGTCATGGAGAACCTGACCATGGCAAAGAACGCCATTCAGAAGATCGCGATGAACGCCGCGGAGAATATTTCCTATGACAAGCTGATGCTGTCGCAGAAAAATGTCCGGCGCATCAAGGACGGGGTGTCGATCGAGCAGCTGGCCGAAGACATCGGACGGCGAAGGCTGATCCAGAGCCTGAACGTCCGTCCCGTGCTCGACGGCGAGGGCGAGAAGACGGGCATGTTCGAGGTGCCCGCCGGCGGCCGGCGTTATCTCGCGCTCGGCATCCTCATCAAGCAGAGGCGCCTGGCGAAGAACGAGCCGATCCCCTGCATCGTCAACCGCGGGCAGGAGACCTCGGCCGAGGAGGATTCGCTTGCCGAAAACCTGCGGCGCGCCGACCTGCACCCGCTCGACCAGTTCCGGGCCTTCAAGACGCTCAGCGATCAGGGTCTCGATCCAGACGAGATCGGCGCCCGGTTCTTCGTATCGCCGGCGACTGTTAGGCAGCGCCTGCGGCTGGCCTCGGTGTCGCCAAAACTTCTCGATCACTACGAGAACGACGAAATCCGTCTCGAACAGATCATGGCGTTTTCGATCTCGGACGATCACGCGCGCCAGGAACAGGTCTGGGAGCGGATTTCCAGCTCGCACACGCAGGAACCCTATTACATCAGGCGCCTGCTGACCGAGACCACCGTTCGCGCCGACGATCGCCGGGCCGTCTATGTCGGCGCCCAAGCCTATGAAGCGGCTGGAGGGGTCATCCTTCGCGACCTGTTCGAACAGGATTCCGGCGGCTGGTTCCAGGATGCCGCACTCCTCGAGCAGCTTGTCTTCGACAGGCTGAAGGTGGATGCCGACGCGATCCGCGCTGAAGGCTGGAAATGGGTGGAGGCGGCGATCAGCTTTCCCTATGGCCACACCTCCGGCATGCGGCGCATCTACGCCGAGGCGCAGGAGCTCAGCGCCGAAGAGATCGCACGCTACGATGCGCTGAAGGCTGAATATGACAAGCTGGATGCGGACTATGCCAAGGCCGAGGATGCCGACGAAGCAATCGAGGCGAAGCTCGACCAGCTGGGTTCTGATCTCGATGCGATCGATGATCGTCCTCAAAGCTACGATCCCGCCCAGAAGGCCACTGCCGGTGTGTTCGTTACCCTTGCCGCGAATGGCAAGCTCCAGGTCGACGCCGGTTTCGTGCGGTCCGAGGACGAGCCGCGGCCCGAAACCGGCGATGTCGATGAGGGCGAGGAAGGGGGCGCTGCCGGCGGAACCCGGTCCAATGGCGACGACGATTGCGATGGTGTTGTCGTCAACGGTAAGCTGGTGAACGACGCCTCTGGCGACGACGGCGAGGACGACGGCATCAAGCCACTGCCCGATCGGCTCGTCTTCGACCTGACCGCGCAGCGGACGCTGGCACTGCGCAACGCGCTCGCCGGCGACGTCGACATCGCCTTCGTCGCCGCACTCCATGCCTTCGTCCTGCAGGTTTTCTATCGCTTCGCGCCGGACACGTGCCTGGAGATCAGCCTGAAGAGCGCCAGCTTCAGCCAGGTTGACGGTCTTGCCGAGACCTCCTGGGCCAAGGAGTTCGCCGAGCGGCACGAAGCCTGGGACCGCGATTTGCCCGATGAGGCGGAAGGCCTGTGGGACTTCCTTCTCGGCCTCGATGAAGCAAGCCGCAAGGCGCTGTTCGCGCACTGCGTCTCGCTGACCCTCAATGCGGTGGTCGAACCCTGGAACAGGCGAGCTAAGGCGCTCGAGCATGCAGACGTGCTTGGCCGCTCGCTCCAGTTCGACATGGTCGACGCCGGGTGGACGCCCACGGTCGAGTTCCTCGGGCGGCTCACCAAGGCGCGGATCCTGCAGGCTGTCCGTGAAGCGCGTGGCGCAGACTCCGCGCAGCTGATCGACCACATGAAGAAGGACATCATGGCCCGTGAAGCCGCCCGGCTTCTCGAAGGCTCGAACTGGTTGCCCGAGCCGCTGCGCGTTGAGGTCGATGAAGTGTCTGCCGATGCTGGCAACGCGGTCACCGGCGACATGTCGGACGAGGCAGCCCTCGACGGCGATGCCGCCGAGCTGCCGGCCTTCCTCGCCGACGATGCGGATCCGTCCTCCGATGAGCCGGTGACCATCGACGGCGACGAAACGGACCACCTCCAGGCCGCCGAATAACCCGCCTCACGCTCGCACCGGCCCGGCACTCCCGCCGGACCTCATTTCAGTTCCAACTCACTCTCAAGCCCGGGATCGCCATAGCGCGCCCGGGCGTTTTTGTTTCATGGAGATCGACATGTTCGACTGGAAAAGATCCTGCTCCTACGACGAGCAGCAGAAGAGACGTTTCCACACCACAGCCCGTTCACGGCTGAAGAAACTCGCCGCCGAACTCGCGCTGCCGCAGGGAAGCTTCGACCTGCGCTCCAACAGGGCAGGCATCGCCGTTTGCGGTGAAATTACCCTGCACCATGACCACGCCTACATCCAGGTCGGCCAGTTCGGTTTGTCCTCAGGTCACGGTATCCTGATCCGCACCTGCAAGGGCCGCAAGGACTATACCGGCGGAGCCAACCACTTCGTCGCCCTCGGCATGCTGGACGACATTCCGGCGCTCGCCGCCGCCGTCCGTGCCATCACTGGAGTTGGTCGAGACGCTTCGCGTTCCTCCGAACGACGCGCCGCCTAAACTCCTGCAAACCCCATCATCGCCGATGCACGTGCCGGCCGCGGGCTCTGCCCGTCGCCAGCCACAACACAGCAAGCAGTTGCCATGGCACGGTGATGCCGCGCGTGGCCGACCTGCCTTCAGGAGACCTTATGACCGCACATCCACCCTTCAGGAAGGTGCTCGACGGCGTCGCCACCCGCGAGCAGATGTTCCAACTGTTCAGCCGTCACAAAGACACTCCCGGCATCGATCCCAATTCCGGCACTCCCTATTCAGGCGAGTGGTTTGAGATCACCGCGTCCGAATACCACTTCATGCTAGATTTGTTGCCGCCGCTCTTCCTGCGCACCGGCATGTTCGGAATGTCGGAGTATAAGGCCGGCAACGTGACCAGCGTATTCTTCGCGATCCGGATCCGGGGCCGCGAGCGCTGGTTTCATGGCTTCTGCGATCTCACCGATCGCCAGTCGCCAGACAAGATGCGCGCCGCCATCATCGCCCACGAGACCGGCGCGAGCGACAGCATGACCCGCGCGGAAGCTCGAGGCGATCTGGAACATAACCCCTGTCGAGCTCAGGGGGATCGCCCGCAACGCAGACCCCGAGACCGGGTGGGCCGGACATCAAGGCAAACGCACGATTCTCGTCAACGCCGGAAGGCATGATGCTGCCTTCAAGCCGCTCGATGATCTGTCGGATCTCGAGATCGACGAGTTCCTGTCCAAAGTGCGATTGCGTCGGAGCTGACGAAGGAGGGCGACGATGGATATCTATGAGAACCGCGCCTCGACGGCGATACCTCTCCATGACGGTGACCGACTTTCGCTCAATGTATGCACCCGCTTCCATCCTCAGCTGTTGAGACCTTCGAGACCGTATGGCCAACTGCCCCGAGGAAATAAGCATCCGCCCTCAGAAAAACGTCTGCTCAGTGCCCGCCACGCGGGAGGTATCCGGCATTGCGTAAAGCGCCGATGAACAGGCTGGCCGGGCCTGCGATACTCGTCCTGGCTTGCGTTGCCAGCGGCAGCGTGTTCCAGTCCTCCAACGGAGCGATAAAGTTGGAGAAAGTGCCATTGACCATGCAATGGCTGGTCAACAAGCCCTGCTTATCCAGCACCAGAACCCCTGTCTGATTGCTTGGATACCGGATGGCGGCGACGCGCTGAAGTTCCATGTCGCCATCGATGCGCAAATTGAAAAGCAGCACGCCCTGGCTTCTGTGGGCGACTTCCGCGACTTTTTCCGCGAAAGGAACAGAAAGCGCACGAACGCTGTCGACCGCCATCCCGAAAACAAGCGCGTCCAGCTCTTCCGCCGCCATAAGAAGATTAGTTCCCAAGAAAATAGGGATTGCAATCGCTCCAGCCGGATTGTGCACAGTCATCGCACTCCGCCGGCTGGACGCCTGAGCATCGGTGTTGATGCAGCTCTGAAGATCAGCCCATCACCTCTCAGTAGGGATGTTCGCCCTCCCGTTGATTGAGCCGGCTGCGCAAGGCCCATGACACACCGCTTGCTCGTTGCGGGGTTTCTCCGATAAAGCACGACGAGAGCGATAAGATAGGTCGGATACTCGCTAACACGAACAGCGACTTGACTTGCAAGTCATGCTCACATCAAGGAACAGACTATGAAGCGCCAGATCCGGCCATTCATCGTGGAAATGAAACAGAGGCGCGGTAAGCAGAAGCCAAGCCATTCGATCTGGGGCGATCTCGACCTGTCCAAGATTGCCACGGAGATGACGCAGCCGGGCTATGCTGCTCCGCTCCCAAATTCCCAGGTCATTGACTTCAGTATAAGACCCCTTGATGCTGAAGAAGGGGATAAACCACAAGCGGAGTATATGATGGCCGATTTTCAGGACGCTCAGACTGTTCAGACGACAGTAGCGCCAGCCAAAGTGGAAGTGCCTGAATAGAAGAAAGTTCCGCGAGCAAAGAAATCGAAGGCAGAGCTCGTAAAGCCGGCCCGCAAGAACGGAGCGAAACCTGCGCCCGCGGCCGCAGAAGCTCCCGTGGCAGCGAAGACCGCCCGCAAGACATATTCCGAGAAGGAACGCGCCCAGAAGCTTGCCCAGATCGAGAAATCGATCGCTGCCGGCGCGACCAGCAAGATTGCGGTCGGCCAGGCCGGCATATCGGAGCAGACCTACTATTATTGGAAGAAGGCTGCCGCACCTTCCTCTGACAGCGGCGATCTTCGCGATCTTGTCGCGCTCGAAGAAGAAAACAAGCGCCTTAAGAACCTGCTTGCCGACCGTCTGCGCAAGGAAAATGCCGAGCTCAAGAAGAAGCTGGGCCTGGCCTAAGGCATACTGAGGCGCGTTGGAAATTCCGCCCGACGCTCAAAGGGGTAGCGGCGGCATATCGCCTTCGCCGACCCGCCACACCCAGGAGCCGATCTCCGGTCGCGCGGCGATCATTTCGTCGAGCGACGCTTCGTAGTTTTCGTCCGCTCCGGCCGGAACGACAAAGAGCGCTATCGGCTCGTCCCTCTTCTGAAGCAACGCATTGGCGATCGGCTGGTCGGGTTGCAGGTCAAAGCGCAATCCCTTCACGCTCTTCTCGCGAAGGCGGGCGAGCCCATCGACGAGCCTTTTCTCCGGGACCGTCTCGTAGGGAATCCAGTTCTCGGAGACCACCATCAACGCAATCTCCTCGACAATGGCGAGGCCGGCCGGGTTCAGTCCGAACGTCGCGATCGTCATGAGATGCGAGCTGGAATCCGCTGCCCACAGGGACAATTCTTTTTCAAAACGCGCCTGCAAGCGGCGATGCAATGCATCGTCGATGATGAAGGGAAAACCGGGCAAATGCCTGATGACGAGTTTCTGACCGGAGCGGGCGGGAACCATCTCCTTCATCTCCCCCACCAGGACGAGCAGCTTTCGGGGACCTGATTTAGGCGGGAGGGCCGTGCCGAGAACCGCGTTGCGACGTTGCTCGATGGCTTGCTTGTTCTCGGCGCGAAACGGCTCGGGCACGAACAGGATATCCGCGAGTGGGCCGCCCCTCACCGTCATTTGCCCGGCAGCCTCGAGCAGATGCCAGCGGACATTCCACCAATGCCGTTTGCCGGCCCACCTCGATGTCCAGACCGTCAGTTCGGCCTCGTGCCAGAGATAATGAAGCAGGCCACGCAGCGACATCCTCCTGGGATCGGCCGTTACGCTGGCGGAACTTTGCCCCGCAGGCACCGATGCCGCACGGCTCCCCGTCTTCGACAGGCTGAAGTCCAACTTAAGGGCGGCCAAGCCGTTTTGCGGATCGAGCTGTATCGCACTGCCCATCAAGGCGCCCAGCCCGGACAGTTCGTAAGGTGATTCATAGGAATCACAGGATAGATCATGTCCGCCGCCGCTAAGCGGCATGCGCTTGATCAGGTGAAGGTCGCCGATGCGGGCGATGTACATCGGGCAGCCCGGCTCGCGGCACAGGCATAGCGGACGCTCGGTGCGGGCATAGGCACTCGCCAGCGCCGCCTGCAGGTCAGGCGCTGCCTCCTCGTAGACCGCACTGCCAATTCTGAACCGTCGCATCACCTCCACAGCTCCAGGTCGCCGCCGCATCCCTGTGCGCGCATTCAAGTCATGGGTTTGCAAAGAGCGCAACCCCTTTGGTGCATCGGCGCCAGAGGCAGAGGGGAGCCGGGAGGAGTGTGCCCGGCTGGCGCGGAGAGAGTGCCGGCGCGGGCGCCACTCCCCTCTCGCGAAGGACATCTCCATGAACATTGTTTCGACCACGTCTGCTGTTGCCCGGACGGCCGCTTCCCCCGACGCGCCGACGCCCACCCCCATCAACAACGCCCAGGCGATCCATCAGGCCGGAATGCGGCTTCTGCATTTCCTCGAGCAGGGCAAGCGTGTCACCACCGCCGCATTGCGCACTGCCATGACGGCAAGTTTGGGCGGCAGTGATGCGCAAGGGTTGTGGGTCTGGAAGGACGCCTATGAGGCGCTGGAAGCCGCCCAGGTGCTATTTCTGCGCCGGTTCGGCCCGACGATCCTGTCGCGGTCGATCACGCCTCAGGCAATGCTGGTGATGATGAAGCGCATTGCCGAGCTTCTTCCCACCCATACGCGACGGTCCGACGAGAGCCAAGCCATGCAGCAGCTCTCCACGCCCTTGCCCCTGGCCTTCGTCACGGCGCACGCGGCGGCGATCGCGTCTTGTGACCTCGTTCTGGAACCCTCGGCCGGCACCGGTCTGCTCGCCGTCCATGCCGAGATGGCGCGCGCCTCGATCGCCCTCAATGAGCTTGCCGCGACACGGGCCGATCTACTCTGCCTGCTGTTTCCAAGGGTTTCCGTCTCTCGGCACGACGCTGCCCATATCGACGACCATCTCGACGCGGTCATCGAGCCGTCCGTCGTGCTGATGAATCCACCCTTCAGCGTCGGCGCCAATGTCGACGGCCACGTCACTGACGCGGCATGGCGACATCTCTCTTCCGCATTCGCACGCATGCGCGCCGGCGGGCGCCTGGTCGCCATCACCGGCACCGGGCTGTGTCCGGAAAACCCCAAATGGCGGCCGGCCTTCGAAGGCCTGCAGCAACAGGGCACCATTGTCTTTACCGCGGCGATCGACGGCCGTGTCTACGCCCGCCATGGCACCACCACTGAGACCCGTCTGACAATTATCGACAAGGTACCGGCCGCCGAACCGAAAAACTTCGTCCGGTCGCCGGGCAAAGCCACCGATGTCGAAACGCTGCTCGCCTGGATCACGGATCTGCCGCCCCGGACACCGGGTGGCTTTCCCGATTCGATCGGCACCCTATCGAACGGGATCCTGCGCAATGCCGCCATGCAGATGGCCGCCCGATCCGCGGCGAGAGCCGGACCCGTTGCGGCCGTTCCGCAGGTCATCCGGCCAGTCCGCCCTATTGTCCTCCGGGCAAAGCCCACCCGCCCCATCATCGCGAGCACCACCCCGGCTGTTCCCCTCGCCTATGAGCTGCGCGACTGGATGCCGGAGGACGGCGGCCGGCTCACCGACACGATCTACGAACCCTACGCGCTCCAGTCGATCGACATTCCCCGCGCAAAGCCGCATCCGACGCCGCTCGTGCAGTCGGCCGCAATGGCCGCCGTCGCGCCACCAAAACCTTCCTATCGGCCGCTTCTTCCTGATGCGATCATCGACGAAGGCCTGCTGTCGGACGCCCAGCTCGAAAGCGTCGTCTATGCCGGCGAAGCCCATTGCGGCCATCTTGCCGGCACCTGGGCGGTTGACGAGACCTGCGATGTCGTCTCGGCCGCACCAGAAGGGGCTGCGAACGCTGTCCGCTTCCGTCGTGGATGGTTTTTGGGGGACGGGACCGGATGCGGCAAGGGACGGCAAGTCGCCGGCATCATACTCGACAACTGGCTGCAAGGGCGACGCCGCGCGATCTGGATTTCCAAGTCGGACAAGCTGCTGGAAGACGCACAGCGCGATTGGGCGGCACTTGGCCAGGAAATTGTGCAGCCGCTGTCGCGTTTTCGCCAGGGCACGCCGATCCGCCTTGCCGAGGGCATCCTGTTCACGACCTACGCGACGCTGCGCTCGCAGGAACGGGAAGGCAAGAAATCCCGGATAGCCCAGATCCTCGAATGGGTTGGCCAAGAGGCGGGGAGGGCCGAAGGCCCGACAGGGAACGGAGAAGAGTCGGCAGGGAGGGCCGAAAGCCAGACAGGAATTGGAGAAAACCCGTCGGGGGCGAAAAAATCTTTCGATGGCGTCATCGTCTTCGACGAGGCCCACGCCATGGCCAACGCCGCTGGCGCCAAAAGCGAGCGTGGCGACGTCGCCCCGTCGCAGCAAGGAAAGGCGGGACTGCGGTTGCAGCACGCCCTTCCCGACGCGCGCGTCGTCTACGTCTCCGCGACCGGTGCGACGGCGGTCGAGAACCTCGCCTATGCGCAGCGTCTCGGCATCTGGGGCAGCGAGGATTTTCCCTTCGCCAACCGCGCCGAGTTCGTCGCCGCGATCGAGGATGGTGGTGTCGCGGCGATGGAAGTACTCGCCCGCGATCTCAAATCGCTCGGCCTCTATGCGGCGCGTTCGCTCTCTTATGACGGGGTCGAATACGACCTGCTCGAGCATGCACTGAGCGACGAACAGATCCGCATCTACAACGCCTATGCCGACGCGTTCCAGGTCATTCACAACAACCTGACCGCAGCACTCGAGGCGACCAACATCACCAGCAAGGCCGGCACGCTGAACCGCGACGCAAAATCGGCGGCGCGTTCAGCCTTCGAGAGCACCAAGCAACGCTTCTTCAGCCATCTCATCACCTCGATGATGACGCCGAGCCTGCTCGGCGCGATCGAGCAGGACCTCGCCGACGGTCATTCGGCGGTCGTACAGATCGTCTCGACCGGCGAGGCGCTGATGGAACGACGGCTTGCCGAAATCCCAACCGAGGAATGGTCTGACCTGCATGTCGACGTCACGCCGCGCGAGTACGTCGGCGGCTACTTGATGCACTCCTTCCCCACCCAGTTGTTCGAGGAATATTCGGACGCCGAGGGGAATGTCTATTCGCGGCCCGTCCACGACGCCGACGGCAATCCCGTCCAATGCCGCGAGGCCGTTCGCCGGCGCGACGAGATGGTCGAAAAACTCGCATCGCTGCCGCCTGTCGGCAGCGCGCTCGACCAGATCATCCATCACTTCGGCACCGACACCGTCGCAGAGGTGACCGGCCGGTCGCGCCGCATCGTGAAGAAGACTGGCCGCGACGGCATCGACCGGCTGGCCGTGGAAAACCGCCCTGGCTCGGCCAATCTCGCAGAGACCCAGAGTTTCATGGATGACGACAAGAGCGTACTGATCTTCTCCGACGCCGGCGGCACAGGCCGTTCCTACCACGCCGATCTCGGCGTCAGCAACCAGAGGCTGCGCAAGCACTATCTGCTCGAAGCCGGCTGGCGCGCCGACAATGCCATCCAGGGGCTCGGACGGACCCACCGCACAAATCAGAAGCAACCGCCGCTGTTCCGGCCGATGGCCGCCAATGTGAAGGCCGGCAAGCGCTTCCTGTCGACGATCGCCAGGCGGCTCGACACGCTGGGCGCGATCACGCGTGGCCAGCGCCAGACCGGCGGGGCAGGGCTGTTCCGTGCCGAGGACAATCTCGAAAGCCCCTACGCGCGGGCCGCACTTCGACAATTCTACATGCTGCTGCATCAGGGCAGGATCGAAGGTTGTTCGCTCACCACCTTCGAAACCGTGACCGGGCTGTCGCTGACGACCGACGAGGGCGGGCTGCGCGACGACCTGCCACCGATCACGACCTGGCTCAATCGCCTGCTGGCGTTGCGGATCGAAACCCAGAACCTGCTGTTCGAGGTGTTCGAGCAACTGATGACGGCGAAGGTCGAGGGCGCGATCGCTGCCGGCTCCTATGACAAAGGCCTGGAGACGATCACGGCGGAGAGTATCGTCGTCACCGATCGCCGCACCGTCTACGCGCACCCAGTCTCGGGCGCGCAGTCGCATGTGCTGACCGTCGCGCGCAAGGACCGAATTCGGCCGCTCAGCCTCGTCGACGCGCTGGCCATCGTCCAGGCGGAACCCCAATCGGTTCTGTTGGTGAACACGCGATCGCACCGCACGGCGATCCGGCTGCCGACGGCGAGCCTGATGCTCGACGACGGAACCGTCGAACACCGAGTGCGCCTGCTGCGGCCGACGGACGAACTGCGCTTCGGTCTCGACGCCCTTGCCGAAACCCACTGGCAACCCGCCGACCGAAAATTGTTCTGCGACCTGTGGCAGGCTGAAGTCGCCGCCGTCCCGGAGTTCACCACCAGCACCTTTCACATCGTGACGGGTTTGCTGCTGCCGATCTGGCGTCGGCTGCCGGATCATGATTGCCAGGTCTACCGGATCCAGACCGATGCCGGCGAACGCATCATCGGCCGTCACATCGCGCCGACCCTTGTCGCGACCATGTTGCGCAATCTAGGGCTCGATCATGTGCCGACGCTCGCGCCGCAAGATGCCTGGACCGGGCTCGTGGAAGGCAAGGTCGGACTGCAACTCACCGATGGCCTGACCCTGCGTCGCAGTCGGGTCATGAACGACTACCGTATCGAATTGATCGGCTTCACCGACGCTTTTGTTCCCCGGCTGAAGGCGCTAGGCCTGATCTCCGAGATCATCTCCTGGAAGCTCCGGCTGTTCATCCCGACGAGCGAGCAAGGGCCGTCCATCCTCGCCGAGCTCCTCGACCGCCACACACTGGTCGGCGTCACCGACCGCGCGTCAGCGGCGTAAGGGGGGACGATCATGACCGTCTCGGCCTCCGAACTGGCGCGCCGCCTTGGCGAACATGCCGAGGCGGTGTGTCGCGGCTATCTCTCCAACGGCCATCGCTCCGGCAACTACTGGATGGTCGGCGATGTCCACAACACGCCTGGACGGTCAATGTTCGTCCGGCTCAGCGGGCCGGAATCCGGTCCCGGCGCCGCCGGACATTGGACCGATGCCGCCACAGCCGAATTTGGCGATCTGCTTGACGTCATCCGCGAAAGCTGCGGCCTGACCGAGTTCCGCGATGTCGCGGATGAAGCGCGTCGCTTCCTCGCCATGCCGCTGCCACCGCCCCAGCCCGCCGGCACGCAGCGCCAACCTGTCGCAACACGCGGCTCGCCCGAGGCCGCGCGTCGCCTGTTCGCCATGTCCCAACCGATCGTCGGCACGCTGGCCGAACGATATCTTGCTGGCCGCGGCATTCTGCTCTCCGCGCATGAGCGTGCCCTGCGGTTCCATCCCGGCTGCTACTACAGGGATCTCGTGACCGGCGAGACGCAGACGCTGCCTGCGCTGATTGCCGCTGTCACCAACCCTGACGGGCAGATCACCGGCCTGCAGCGCACGTACCTTTCCTCTGGCTTGTCCTCTGGGCTGGACCCGAGCGGCAAGGTCGGCAAGGCGCAACTTGCCGATCCACGCCGCTCGCTCGGGCATCTTTTTGGCAACGGCATCTGGCTCGGCCTTGAGCCCGGTGCGCCCGTCCCGGTCATGGCCGCCGGCGAGGGTTTTGAGACGATGGCGTCGCTTAAGGTGGTGATGCCGGCGCTGCCGGTGGCCGCCGCCACTTCGGCCAATCACCTCGCCGGCCTGACGTTCCCGCCCGGCTGCCGTCGCCTCTACATCGCAGCCGATGCCGACGCCGCCGGTCGGCACGGCATCGAGCGTCTCAGCCAGCGCGCAGGCGAGGCTGGGGTTCTCGCCCTGGTGTTGTGGCCGCAGCTCGGCGATTTCAACGACGATCTGCGCCATCTCGGCCCGGCCCATCTCGCGGCATGGCTCCGCGATCAGTTCGTCCCGGAGGATGCCCGTCTCTTCCTGCCGCCCGGATAAACGGCCCTAATAGGCAGCCGGGCGGGGGTGGCGTCACCGGAAGACTTTTAGGCATGGCGGCGGTCCGCCGGGCGAGGCCGCGCCCGCGGCCTGCCCGAGAGGCGACCCCTGCCACCCCCCGTTCACGGCCGCAACGGCTGCGCCGTCCTCCGCTCACGCTCCGGCCTTCGGTGCGGCCGCGCCCCGGGGCGCGGCCGGGGAGCGCTGTCAGGCCGCAAAAGGCGCGGCCACAACCGACGGAGACACGCCATGACCTACGAGCTTCCTTTCGACGATGCCTACGAGCCCTACCACGCCTCCTCGCCGACCGACCGCGTCATCCTCGAACTGCAGATGTATGGCCATCGCCCGCATCAGGACGAACCTGATGCTCGGCCACTTCCCGACGACGAGGTGATCCGGGCCGGGCTAGCCGGGATCGTCGAGATCTTCGCCGGCATGCTCGGCGACACCAGGCTCGAACCCGATCTCGATGACCTGCTCTGGTCCTTCGCAAACGTCTTCCACCGTGCCGCCGAGCGCGTCGCCCGCAGCCTCGATCGCAATGAAGAGGCGCAGCGTTCAAGCCAGCAGGAGCAGGACGGTTCCGAGGTGAAGTCTGTCGAGCTGGAACGGCTCACGGCCGAGGGCATCACCTATATCGAGCGCCGCAACGTGCTCGAAATCATGCGCGACGAGGCTGCCGACCTCTACGAGGCACAAACCGGATCGGCATGGCGGCCGCGCACCGGCTCCAAGGTCTCCCACCAGGCGATGACCGCTGCGGTGATCGACTCCCGCGACTTCCTCGCCGCCCGTCGCCACGCCGAAACCGAGGTGCTCGTTCCAGCCGGCACCAAGATCGCCTTCGCCGGCGGCCTCGACTGCAACGATCACGACCGGATCTGGGACGCGCTCGACAAGGCTCGCGAGAAGCATCCCGACATGGTTCTGCTCCACGGCGGCAGCCCGCGCGGCGCCGAGCGCATCGCCGCTTGCTGGGCCGAGAACCGCAAGGTCACCCAGATCGCCTTCAAGCCGGACTGGACCCGGCACGCCAAGGCGGCTCCGTTCCGCCGCAACGACCAGCTTCTCTCCGTAGTG
The DNA here is from genome assembly GCF_002294905.1 of Mesorhizobium sp. WSM4308. Taxonomy (NCBI): domain Bacteria; kingdom Pseudomonadati; phylum Pseudomonadota; class Alphaproteobacteria; order Hyphomicrobiales; family Phyllobacteriaceae; genus Mesorhizobium; species Mesorhizobium sp. WSM4308. Next base: position 93,798 of record NZ_NSFW01000025.1, read on the forward strand.
CCCTACGGCCTGATCGTCTTTCCCGGCTCCGGCATCACCGACAACCTTGCCGACAAGGCGCGTCGGCTGGGCATTCCCGTCTGGCGGTTCGCGGAGGACGGCGCGTGAGCGCCGTTTTCTTGCAAATCAAGAAAATCCAGATAATATGGAGATTGGTAAGGAGGCCAGCCATGCGCCAGTTCACGACCGGGGATCTCAACAAGCAGGTTGGCGACGTCACCGACGTTGCCAGCCGCGAACCCGTTATTCTCACCAAGCACCGGAAACCCCGGTTCGTGCTGATGAGCTACGAGCACTACGAGCGGATGCGCATCGGCGGCGATCCCCGCCGCGCATACCATGTCTCCGAGATGCCGGAGGAACACACGGAACTCTTCGCCGCCGAGATCGACCGATTGGCGCGCGGGGAAGGGTACGATGATGAGCGGTAGATTTCTGCCTGGTCAGGTGATCTCCTACCCGTATCTTTGGGCATGGCAACACGAGCGCGGCGAAACGGAAGGCCGCAAGAGCCGGCCGACCTGCGTGGTCATCGCTGTCCGCGGCGCAAGAGATGGCCTGACCCATCTCGCGCTCCTGGCGATAACCACCCAGCCACCGACCAGCGATCGGGTCGGTTTGGAAGTCTCCGCTATCGAGTGCCGCCGCGCCGGTCTGACCGATCTCAAACGCTGCTGGATCGTGGTTGACGAATACAACTACGATATTGCCGAACGCTCCTGGTACATCGAATCCGACGGTAAGCCCTCTGGTCGTTTCAGCAAGGCATTCATGATGAAGATCGCAGGCGCCTTTATCGAAGCGCGCAGCGAGGGCCGCCGCGTCAGCCGTCTGGATTGACGTTCTCTTTTCGCGGCAGGGAGCATACCTCGGATCGGATCAGTCCGCGGTTTCCGCATGCCTGTACGCCGGTCCCAGGTACATGAATGGCGTCACACAAATCCAGTGTCATGCTGCATCGCATCGGCGTATGTCCATTCCAGCACAGGAACGCACCATGGCCGCCGCCGCAAAAAGGAAGGTGTCGATGCGGTTTCGCGAGGATGATCTCACCATCATCGACCGCGGCGCGCAGCTGCTCGGCCTGTCGCGCACGGAGTTCATCCGGCGCGCAGCACTCCACGAGGCGCAGGCGGCCATCCTCAACGAAACCGTCACCCGCGTCTCCCCGCAAGCCTATGACGCTTCATGCAGGCGATCTCATCCCCCGCCGCTGCGTCGCCGCCGAAGGCGCGCCGGTCCCCGCCCTGGGACCGCTAGGTGGCGCTTTCAGGCATCGATCACCTTGACGAGGCGCACCGCCTCGACAGCTTCTCTTGCGGCAAGGCGCGCTCGACGCCTGGCTGGCCGGCTTCGCGCGAACGAACCAGGCCTGCGGGTTTACCCGCGTCCTGATCGTTCACGACGAGGGCACAGTCGTCGGCTATTACGGCCTCGCGCCAGGCGTGATCCAGCCAAACAGCGCACCGCGCGCCATCCGCACCGGGCGACGGCCCGATCCGACCCTGTCGATCGAACAACTCGCCGTCGACCACCGTCATGCTGGGTAAGGCGTCGGCAGCGGCCTGGTCCAGGACGCGCTGCGTCGCCAGCGCCGCCTTCGTCGGCGGCCGCGCGGTGGTGGTGCGGGCGATCGACGCCGAGGCCGAGCGCTACTGGCAGAGCTGGGGCTTCATTCCCGCGCGGGACAATCCGTCGGTGCTCATGCGCTCAATCCAGGACGTGAGCCTCTGGCTGGCCGACAAAGGCCAATAGCTCCCCCGCGCGTAACGCCGGCAGCGGCAAGGCCTGGGCGCGCCGGCCCGCGGCCGGCCGGGCTCTAGTCGCGGCGTCCCGCCGCTCCCCGAGCCGGCTTGGCCGTCTCGGCCTTCGGGTGACGATCCCTCGCGCAGGGCCAGAGGAAGAGGGCGGCCGGCGCGGGGCGGGGGACGCGAGAGAGAAGGGAAAGTCACCATGTCGATGATATTCATAGGTGGATCACGCGAAATATTCGAGCTGCCGGAACCTGCCATCACTCGCATCGGCGCAATTGTTGCTGCCGAGCACGGCGTGCTGGTTGGCGATGCGCCCGGAGCCGATGCCGAGGCGCAGGGCCTGCTCGCGGGCTACAAGTACGAGCATGTCGGGGTCTTCCATGCCGGCAAGGAACCCCACAACAATCTGGGCGACTGGGCCGCCTACCATGTCCCGTCACCTGGACGCACTCATGGATCTTGGGACGACGCCGCCAAGAACCGGGAGATGGCGCGGCGCGCCGCCTTTGGCATGATGGTCTGGGACGGCGCATCACCCGGTACGGCCGTCAACGTGTTTCGGCTCGCCATCGCGAACAAGCCGTGCGTCATTTACGATCTGGCCAGGGGCCGGATGGCGACCACGTACAATGTGGAGGACTGGTGCGCCATGCTCCGCCATGCAGGTTCGGACATTCGGCGCCAAGCCGAAGCCCGCATGACGCCGGAGGAGCGTCTAACGTTGCCAGGATGATGGATGCGGTCCTGCCGACAGCCGGCGGGGTCAATCCGATATGTTGATCCGGCAGCTCGCCGCCTAATCCACTTGTATGAGCGGACGGAGCCGGCACCTTTGGAAACCGGTCCACGCGCAGAGCCGCCGGGCGTTGTGCGGATGATCATCTGGACCGTCTCGCCTCTGAAGCGGGTGCAAGCGTGCCGAACAACATGCTGGCTTGCCGGGTCATCCAACCTGACTGCGCGGTATCATCCCCGAGGGGGCGTGAAGGCCACTGCCAGCCGGCCCCGATCTCGAAACCGCTATGCCGCCATACCGAACACGCAAGGCGGTCACGCGCCAGGCTGCTTTTCGATGTGTTGGCAATGCCGACGACATGACCCGAGAGGCTGCAGCATGTTCCTGCGATCCGGCACCGTTGCGTCGGCGGTCTAGCGATGGCGGCCTGAGTTCTTTTCCTTCGGTCGCATCCGGGGCCATTCCCGTTTCATGTCGCCTTTGTAGACGACCGCCTGCTTTGTGCGGTCAACCCCCGTTGGGGGTACACTCGGCGAATATTCAGGAAAATTCGATTTCTGTTTTTGGTCTGCGGGCAGGCGAAGGGCCTGCCCGCAATTTTTCGGCAAATAGAATTTTCCAGAATTTTCGCCGAGATGACCGCAGCAGGACGGCCCTCTCCTTTGGCGCCATCGGGAATGGTCCCGATGCAACCGAAGGAGAACTACCATGGCCACCACGATCGCAAACCTCACCACCAAGGCCGACGGCTCGATGGAAGGCGTCTTTGCCACGCTCCGGGTCAACGCCCCGATCACCCTTATCCCGAACACCAACAAGTCGCGCGAGGACGCGCCCGACTACCGGATTGTCAACAAGCGCACGGGCTTCGAGATCGGAGCCGGCTGGCACCGCATCTCCCAGCGTTCGGGAGAGGAATACCTCTCGGTCAAGCTGGAAGCCCCCGAGATCGGCGTGATCTTCGGCAATCTCGCTCCCGCCCCGGGTGGCGAGGAAAACAAGAAGGTCATCCTCTGGAACAACCCCCAGTGAGGCATCGGTGGCCGGCCCCTTAAGGGGCCGGCTTCCCCACCGGCAAAAGGAGGTTGCAATGAGCCGCTACACCATCACTCTCACTGGCACCGTCACCGGAAAAGTCCGCTCGGATCCAGACGCTGTCATCGGCTACGATCCACCGCTTCGGACCTATTTCCTGCAAGCGTTCCCGCACGAAGAAACCGACGAGCCCGCGCTCTGGCTTGGCACCCGCGACCACGCGTTCGAAGCGCTTGAGGATCTTCGCCACGCAGCCATCTCACAGGGCTACGACTTCATGCCGCTGTCGCCCAAATTGGCCGCAAAGCTGGTCGACGACAAAGTGGCAGCCAGCGGGCGTCCGGAGCGCGACGCCCCCCTCGGGGAACTGCTGAAACACCCCAACCAACCCAAGTAGGCAAACACATCTCAGGGCCCGCGACGGAGTGCTCCGTCGCGGGCCCTTTTTTTGCGCGTCGCAAGAGAGCCACGAACATCACCCGTCGCAGCATGCGATAGCGACTCCAAACCGCCGATTATTCCTTCGGCAGTTTGTGCTTATGAATGCGGATATAATCCTGCACGGCCTTTCGCAGCAGCTCGGTCATGCTGTGCCCGTTGCTGATCGCCAGCAATTTGAACTGACGCTGCTCCACGGCCGTCAGATAGTAGCCGCAGCGGACCATCTCCTCCTCGCGAATCTTCTTGCCGGCGATGGGATCCTTTTTCTGGCCCTGCCGCAGCAGCTTGCGAAAATCGGGCCCGACTGCCGGGGACGGCTTTGTCGGTTCCTGCATCTGTGGCGTAGCTTGCACCTTGGTCCCTGACGTCTGGACCTTCGGTGTGATGAACATGCTCGGCAGCGCCGGCGGCTGCGTGGAAATCGCCTTCATCATGCGGGCTTTCTTGTCGTCACCGGGTTTCGGTGCGGTTTCGTCACTCATGCCGCATTCCTTGTGGCTTCGATGAAGGTTTGCAGAAGGTCGTCAAAGACCCCTTCGCTCTCGGCAATCGCCTTCGCATCGGGCACCGCGGGGCTGTAAAGGGTCTGCCCGGTCTGCAGATCGCGGTAGGCAACACGATTGTGCAGGACGTGTTCTGCGATCGGCGTGCCGTTGGCCTGAATAATGGCGCGCAGTTCGGTCAGGGCTCGCGCCCTGCCATCGATGATGGTCTGCTTGGTCAGCACGAATATCGCAGGCAGGGGTCTACCCCGGCTCTCGACCGCAAGCGGAATGTAGTGGTCGGTGATCTGGATGGCGGCGGTCACATCGTCGAGCGCAAAGTAGACCGGCACGACGACAATGTCGGCCGCGAAGAGCCCGGCCATGAGGTTGTCGTTCGTGGTGCCTTCCGTATCGATCAATACGACGGAGCGCTCACCGTTGTGAATGGCTGCGGCGTCGAGGATTTCCTGCGGGGTCATCGCGCTCACCAGCTGGAGCCTGTCAGGACGGTTGCCAGCGTCACCCAGCATCTGGAACCAGCGGTTCATATTCTGCCGCCGGTCGCCGTCGATAAGAGTGACCGAATAGCCGCGATGCAGCGCGACGGATGCGAGGGTGCGCAGCATCGTCGATTTGCCAGTGCCGCCCTTGGGGATCGCAGCGGAGATGATCATTGGGCCTCCTTCCACGTTGGCTCCTTGTTTCCATGTTAACATGGAAACAAATCACCATGGACACGTGGAAACAATGTCACGGTCGAAAACTTGGTTACATAGTCGACGGGGCAGACCGGTTTGGCAACCCAGACGCGCACCAAAAAAGCTCGCCCGGGTGCAATCAGTGGGAAAGGGGTCCGGTCGGACGGTCAGGCTGCGAACCGCTCGGTTGTTTCCATGTTAACATGGAAACAAGTCCTCAACGCAACATGGACACATCACAACAATTCACGATGGAAACATCACGACGCTGGGTGCTGGCGGTCCGGAGTTGAAAACTGGGCTAAGTCGTGAGGGGACGTCGGCCGGTTTTTTTTTGCACCCTCGGTTTTTTTTGCACCCTCCCTTCTCTACGTTGGCAGGATAGCCTATTTTGTGATACACACAAAATAGGCGGCGCGGCCCTGGCAGGCCTTAGCGCCCGCAAGCGGGCTTGAGAGATGAACGCAGACGCCCAGAAAGCAGCGGTGAAGAGTGCGTCACGACGCTATGGCGAGGTGACGCACATTCGGTTTTCGGCTGACGAGCTGGCTAGCCTCAAAGCCATTGCGGAGCGGGAGGGCGCAACCGTCAGTGAGGTCGTCCGGCGTCTGGTGCGGGCTCAGGCTGGGCACCTGCCTGTGGCCTCAGAGGCGTTGCGGCCGGCGATCGTAGACATGACCGATCAGCTGCGGCGCGTCGGCATCAATTTCAATCAGGCCGTGCGCGCCATGGACGACGGCCGAGTTGCCTATGATGAGGATATTGAGCAGGCTTTGATGGCGGTAGGCAACCTGGTGCGGCAGTTCCGCGAGGAACTGAAGGCGATGGCTGGCGGGTCCCGCAAGGCGAGGGAGGTCAGGCCGTGAGCAGTCGTCTTGCTGGCTATGCGGCCGAAATCGAACGCTATCTGCGGGGCGAGGCCGGCATGAAGCGTGAGGAGCTGGACGACGACAAGTCACTGACGGGCACCCGACGCGAGGCCAGCGAATTCCAGGCGATGAAGAGTTTTGAACGGACCGGTGGCGGGGGACGGGTCGGGCAAGGACAAGCCGGCTCGACGGTAAGTGGCGGCTGGAAGGGGCCTCGTTCGTCGCCGGGCGGGACAGGAG